>NZ_CP147404.1:0-12500 GCF_037201805.1 Bacillus sp. FJAT-52991
ATGGAAAACATCGATGATCTTTGGAGCAAAGTTTTACAAAGTATAGAGAAAAAAATTAGCAAGCCTAGCTTTGACACTTGGCTGAAATCAACAAAAGCCCATTCGTTGCAAGGAGATTCAATTACAATTACTGCTCCAAATGACTTCGCCCGCGATTGGCTAGAAGGTCATTATTCGCAGTTGATTTCCGGAGTAATTGGAGAAATTACTGGGGAACAGCTAGCCGTGAGATTCATTATTCCAGAACATCAGCAATCGGAAGAATTTGATGTCTCTAGTGCTAAAAAGCAACAAAATAAAAAAGAAGATACACATGAATTCCCACAAAATATGCTGAATCCAAAATATACATTTGATACGTTCGTTATTGGTTCAGGAAATCGATTTGCCCACGCTGCCTCTTTAGCTGTTGCTGAAGCACCTGCAAAAGCTTATAATCCACTCTTTATTTATGGGGGAGTTGGACTAGGTAAAACCCATTTAATGCATGCAATCGGCCATTATGTACTTGAGCATAATCCTGGGGCAAAAGTTGTTTATTTATCATCTGAAAAATTCACTAATGAGTTTATTAACTCCATTCGAGACAATAAAGCCGTTGATTTTCGCAATCGGTACCGCAATGTCGATGTTCTTTTAATTGATGATATTCAATTTCTTGCTGGTAAAGAACAAACGCAGGAAGAATTTTTCCATACTTTCAACACCTTACATGAAGAAAGTAAACAAATTATTATTTCTAGCGATCGTCCTCCTAAAGAAATTCCAACACTAGAGGATCGTCTTCGATCTCGGTTTGAATGGGGATTAATCACTGATATTACACCACCAGACTTAGAGACTCGAATCGCTATTTTACGCAAAAAAGCGAAAGCAGATAATCTAGATATCCCAAATGAAGTCATGCTCTATATTGCTAATCAAATAGATACGAATATTCGTGAGCTTGAGGGAGCGCTTATTCGAGTTGTAGCCTACTCTTCATTGATCAATAAAGACGTGAATGCTGACCTGGCAGCAGAAGCGTTAAAAGATATTATTCCAAGCTCTAAACCAAAGACGATCACGATTCAAAACATTCAAAAAGTCGTTGGAGAACAATACAATGTAAAACTTGAAGATTTCAAGGCGAAAAAACGAACGAAATCCGTTGCTTTTCCTAGGCAAATTGCCATGTATTTGTCTAGAGAGCTAACTGATTTTTCGTTGCCTAAAATTGGAGAGGAATTTGGGGGCCGTGATCATACGACTGTTATCCATGCTCACGAAAAAATTTCAAGACTATTAGAAACTGATAGCCAACTTCAACACAACGTGAAAGAAATCCAAAACCTTTTGAAATCTTAATAATGTGAATAACTTAGCTGACTTTACAAACAGTCTGTCCACAGGTGGATAGACTGTATTTACTTTCACTATACAGACTTATCCACATATTCACAGCCCCTACTAGTACTACTATTATTTTTTAATATAAAATAATTAATATATGCAGCAAGGAAAATGATTATTCTAAAATAAAATGGAGGAAGAGAAATGAAATTTTCAATTCAAAAAGATCGGTTTGCTCAAAGTGTACAAGATGTTTTGAAAGCGATCAGTTCAAGAACAACGATTCCTATTTTAACAGGGATAAAAATAGATGCAGGTACAGAGGGAATTAAATTAACAGGTAGTGATTCTGATATTTCCATTGAATCTTTTATTCCAAAAGAAGAAGAGGAAATTCTTCTAGCTGATATTAAACAAACAGGATCTGTTGTGTTAAATGCCCGTTTTTTCAATGAAATTGTCAAAAAGCTACCGTCAGATACAATTGAAATCGAAGTAATTTCATCTTTTCAAACAGTGATTCGCTCTGGTCAAGCAGAATTTAATCTAAATGGTTTAGATCCAGAAGAATATCCTCATTTGCCACGCATTGAAGAAGAGGAAGTGTTCACATTACCTACTGATTTATTGAAGGCAATGGTCAGACAAACCGTATTTGCAGTGTCCACGTCAGAAACACGCCCCATCTTGACAGGTGTAAACTGGCGAGTCGAAAATGGAGTATTAAGCTGTATTGCAACAGATAGTCACAGATTAGCTTTAAGACAAGCAGCTGTTGAAACGATGTCAGGTGCGGAATACAATGTGGTCATTCCAGGGAAGAGCTTAAGTGAACTAAGCAAAATTTTAGATGATAGCCAAGATGTTGTTGAAATTGTCATTACTGAAAATCAAGTCTTGTTCCGTGCGAAACATTTATTATTTTTCTCAAGACTTTTAGAGGGAAATTATCCTGACACTAGCCGCTTAATTCCTACGGATAGCAAAACAAAGTTAGAATTAAACGCAAAAGAATTTTTACAGGCAATTGATCGAGCTTCTCTGTTAGCGAGAGAAGGTCGAAATAACGTGGTAAAACTATCGATGATCGGAGAAGAAATGATTGAAATTTCCTCGAATTCCCCTGAAATCGGTAAAGTGACGGAACAAGTGAAAAGTCACGCAGTAGAAGGTGAAGAACTAAAAATCTCTTTCAGTGCCAAATATATGATGGATGCTCTAAAGGCACTTGAAGGAACAGAAATTAACATCCAGTTCGCAGGCGCAATGAGACCTTTTGTTATTCGTCCACAACACGATGACTCGACGCTACAATTAATCTTGCCTGTTAGAACGTATTAATTTCGTTAAAAACATGAACAATGAAAGAAAGGCTGCTTCCCTGAGCTGGGCAGCCTTCTTTTTTTTGTAAACGTCTAGACGAGCAAGCCGCTTCCGCTTTTCTTGGTCTAGCTGCAGGCGCTAGCGACTAGTGGACTTCCACAATCCTCCTTGCGATAAGTCAACATCGATTCACTGACGTTCATCATGTTTCCTTTATCTTGTGCGGATCGCTCCAGCCCATACGTCGCTAAACAGCGCCTTCCGCTTTTCTTTGTCTAGCTTCGCCTCCTAGACACTCGAGTCAAATAACCTGACGCTTACAAGACTGTCGTCTTTTCAGCGCCAGAACATTTGCTTGTCGTGTCTAAACAGTCGGCTCCACTTTTCTATCTTTGTGTTAATGTGAAAAGTTTAGTAAAATAAAGTATTAGAGAATTCAATCGAAGGCAGTGAGAGAAAATGGAAAATAAAATAGTGATTGAAACGGAATATATTGTTCTTGGGCAATTTTTAAAACTTGCTGAAGTCATTCAAACAGGTGGAATGGCAAAGTGGTTTTTGAGTGAGCATGAAGTGTATGTGAACGGTGAAATCGATCAACGTAGAGGTAGAAAATTGCGAGTAGGCGATACAATAGAAATACCTGGATTTGGTGTTTTTGTTATAGCGGATTCATAAAACAAAAGGGTGTTTTGCTCATGCACATTAAAGAACTGCATTTAGAAAATTATAGAAACTATCTAAACTTAGATGTTGAATTTGAAAATAAAGTAAATGTTTTTCTTGGAGAAAATGCTCAAGGGAAAACAAATGTAATGGAATCTATTTATGTGCTTGCTATGGCAAAATCTCATCGTACCTCGAATGATAAAGATTTAATTCGCTGGGAAGCGGATTATGCTAAAATAAAAGGTAGAGTAGAAAAATCTCGAAATTCTGTCCCGTTAGAATTAGTTATTTCTAAAAAAGGGAAGAAAGCGAAGTGCAATCATTTAGAGCAGCAACGCCTTAGTCAGTATATAGGGAATATGAATGTTGTCATGTTTGCTCCAGAGGATCTCCATCTTGTGAAGGGAAATCCTCAAGTGAGAAGGCGTTTTATAGATATGGAAATTGGTCAAGTATCACCGGTGTATCTTCATGATATTAATCAATATCATAAAGTGTTACAACAGCGAAATCATTATTTAAAGCAATTACAAATCAAAAAAACAGCTGATTACACAATGTTGGATGTTTTAACAGAGCAATTGATTGATCTAGCTGTGAAGATTGTGAGAAAACGCTTTGACTTTATTCACTTACTTCAAGATTGGGCAAGCACCATTCATTCTGGTATTTCGCGAGGAGTAGAAAAATTAAATATTATATACGAACCGTCTGTCGGGGTATCAGAAGAGAATGATTGGTCAAAAATGGTGAGTATATTTGAAGAAAAATATCATTCGCAAAGACAAAAAGAAATTGAACGAGGCGTTACCCTTAGTGGACCACATCGAGATGATCTCGTCTTTCATGTGAACGAAAAGAATGTTCAAACATTTGGTTCTCAAGGACAACAAAGAACAACGGCACTATCTGTGAAATTAGCGGAGATTGAATTGATTCACTCTGAAATCAAGGAGTACCCCATTCTTTTATTGGATGATGTGTTGTCAGAGCTTGACGATTATCGACAGTCTCATTTGCTAAACACGATCCAAGGGAAGGTTCAAACATTCGTTACGACAACGAGCACAGAAGGAATCCATCATCAAACTTTGCAAGAAGCGTCCACCTTTACAGTTGAAGCTGGCACGATGACACAAATAAAGTGAGGGTTTAGCCATGTATGTTCACATTGGAGATGCCACCATCCTTCGAACAAACGATATTATTGCCATCGTTGATCAGCAAACGATAGATTTAACTTCGGAACAAGCGATAGGTATTATTTATGATGACACTTTATTAACAAACGGAAATTTTAAATCAATTGTTGTCACAGACAACCAATTATATCTTTCGTCGTTTTCATCAAACACATTAAAAAAAGGATATTCGATAATTATTTGCAAAAGCCTGGGAGATAAAAATTTTACAGGAGGCTTTTGAAGAAAGAGCAGGTGAATGGATTTGACTATGGAACAAAAAAATACAACGAACCAGCCTTCTTATGATGAAAACCAGATACAAGTTTTAGAGGGTCTTGAAGCTGTTCGAAAACGTCCAGGGATGTATATTGGCTCAACAAGCGGAAAAGGGTTACATCACCTTGTGTGGGAGATTGTAGATAATAGTATTGATGAAGCATTAGCAGGTTACTGTAATGAAATTCGTGTGACGATCGAAGAAGATAACAGCATTACGGTGAAAGATAATGGTCGTGGGATTCCAGTCGGTATTCAAGAAAAAATGGGTCGTCCGGCTGTAGAGGTTATTTTAACCGTACTTCATGCCGGCGGAAAATTCGGCGGCGGCGGATATAAAGTATCTGGAGGTCTTCATGGAGTAGGAGCATCTGTCGTTAACGCGTTGTCTACTCAACTAGAGGTGTACGTTCATCGGGATGGACAAGTTCATTATCAATCTTATAAACGTGGGGTTCCTGAGGAAGATCTAAAAGTAATCGGGGAAACTGATTATACAGGCACGACGATTCAATTCCGTCCAGATCCGGAAATTTTCACAGAAACATTAGTCTATGATTATGATACGTTAGCGAATCGTCTTCGCGAATTAGCCTTCTTAAATCGTGGCATTAAAATTATCATTGAGGATAAGCGAGAAGAAGGCAAAATGAATGAGTACTATTATGAAGGCGGGATTAAATCTTATGTTGAACATTTAAACCGCACGAAAGAAGTCATTCATAGTGAACCGATTTACATGGAAGGGACAAAAGAAGGAATATCTGTAGAGATCTCTTTGCAGTACAATGAGGGATTCACTAGCAATATTTATTCTTTTGCCAATAATATTAATACTCATGAAGGTGGAACACATGAGTCTGGGTTTAAAACAGCATTAACTCGCGTCATTAATGATTATGCCCGTAAGCATGGTTTGATCAAAGAAGCAGATCAAAATCTGTCTGGAGAAGACGTACGTGAAGGACTAACAGCCATTGTGTCTGTGAAACATCCAGACCCTCAATTTGAAGGACAGACGAAAACGAAGTTAGGCAACTCTGAAACAAGAGCTGTGACGGATTCTGTTTTCTCTGCTCGTTTTGAGTCCTTTTTGCTAGAGAACCCAGTTGTTGCTCGCAAAATTGTCGATAAAGGGCAAATGGCTGCTCGTGCTAGGCTTGCTGCGAAAAAGGCAAGAGAATTAACTCGTAGAAAGAGCGCTTTAGAAGTATCAAGTCTACCAGGTAAACTTGCGGATTGTTCCTCGCGTGATCCAGAAATCAGCGAGATTTATGTCGTTGAGGGTGACTCAGCAGGGGGATCAGCGAAGCAAGGTCGTGATCGCCATTTCCAAGCAATTTTGCCGTTAAGAGGAAAGATTATTAATGTAGAGAAAGCACGATTGGATAAAATTTTATCTAACAATGAGATTCGTACCATTATTACTGCTCTAGGTACGGGAATTGGAGAGGATTTCGATATCTCTAAAGCTCGTTACCATAAATTGGTCATCATGACAGATGCCGATGTAGACGGTGCTCACATTCGCACGTTGCTGCTTACATTCTTCTTCCGCTATATGAGACAACTCATTGAAGCGGGTTATGTATATATTGCCCAGCCACCTTTATATAAAATCACGGTAGGGAAAAAGATAGACTATGCTTACAATGACCGTCAATTAGAAGAAATTCTAGCTGAACTACCGGCTAATACAAAGCCAGGCCTTCAGCGATATAAAGGTCTTGGAGAAATGAATCCAGAGCAGCTTTGGGAAACAACGATGAATCCGGAGACAAGAACATTACTTCAAGTCAGCTTGAAAGATGCGATTGAGGCGGATGAAACGTTTGAAATTCTTATGGGGGATCGCGTCGAGCCGCGCCGTCAATTTATTGAAGAAAATGCCCTTTCTGTGAAAAACTTAGATATATAATGCCACTAAAGGCTGTTTTATAAGCAGGATAGATTCAATCTATCCTGTCTCTCTTTCTATAAGCGTTCGTTAAAGGAGGTTTTTGAAAATGGCTGAAACGCCTAATTCTCAAGTAACAGAGATTAATATTAGCCAAGAAATGCGCTCATCCTTTTTAGATTATGCAATGAGTGTCATTGTGTCTCGTGCCTTGCCGGATGTACGAGATGGATTAAAGCCTGTTCACCGCCGAATTTTATATGCGATGAATGATCTTGGCATGACGGCTGATAAAGCGTATAAAAAATCTGCTCGTATCGTTGGTGAAGTCATCGGTAAATACCATCCTCATGGTGATTCAGCTGTATATGATACAATGGTACGGATGGCACAGGATTTTAGCTATCGTTATATGCTTGTCGATGGACATGGAAACTTTGGATCAGTTGATGGCGATGCAGCAGCGGCTATGCGTTATACAGAAGCCCGCATGTCCAAGATTTCAATGGAATTATTACGTGATATCAACAAAGATACAATTGATTATAAAGATAACTATGACGGATCTGAGAAAGAGCCTGCCGTACTTCCAGCGAGATTCCCTAATCTGTTAGTGAACGGAACGTCTGGCATTGCCGTGGGGATGGCGACGAACATTCCCCCTCATCAGCTTGGAGAAGTAATAGACGGTATTGTTGCATTAAGTCACAATCCAGACTTGAATATTCTTGAGCTCATGGAGTATATTCCAGGACCGGATTTTCCAACGGCAGGTATGATCATGGGGAGAAGCGGGATTCGTCGAGCCTATGAAACAGGTAAAGGTTCGATCGTGATTCGAGCGAAAGTGGACATTGAACAAAAAGCAAGCGGCAAAGAAACAATTATTGTCACAGAGCTTCCTTACCAAGTAAATAAAGCGAAGTTAATTGAAAAAATTGCCGAACTCGTACGCGACAAGAAAATTGAAGGTATTACGGATTTGCGCGACGAATCCGATCGTAAAGGTATGCGAATTGTCATGGAAGTCCGCAAAGACACGAATTCTAGTGTACTTTTAAATAATTTATATAAGCATACTGCTATGCAAACAAGTTTCGGAATTAATGTACTAGCGCTTGTTGATGGGCAACCTAAAGTTTTAAATCTTAAAGAGTGTTTATATTATTATCTTGAACATCAAAAAGTGATTATTCGTCGACGGACAGAATTTGAGCTGAGAAAAGCAGAAGCAAGAGCGCATATTTTAGAAGGACTACGCATTGCTCTTGACCACATTGACGAAATTATTGCCTTAATTCGTGGTTCACAAACAACCGACATCGCAAGACAAGGATTAATGGATAATTTCTCTCTATCTGAAAAGCAGGCACAAGCGATCCTAGATATGCGACTGCAACGTTTGACAGGGCTTGAACGAGAAAAAATCGAAGAAGAATATCAAAATCTTTTAACGTTAATTGCTGAACTAAAAGCCATTTTAGCGGATGAAGAAAAAATATTGGAAATTATCCGCGAAGAGCTATTAGAAATTAAACAACGCTTTAATGATGAACGTCGCACAGAAATCATGGATGCTGGCGTCGAAGGAATTATGGATGAAGATCTTATTCCGCGTGAGCAAGTGGTTGTGACGTTAACACATAACGGCTATGTGAAGCGTTTGCCGGCTTCGACTTATCGCAGTCAGAAGCGTGGAGGTCGCGGCATTCAAGGGATGGGAACGAATGAAGATGACTTTGTAGAGCATCTATTAACGACATCGACTCATGACACGATCTTATTCTTCACTAACAAAGGGAAAGTATACCGCTTAAAAGGGTATCAAATCCCTGAATATAGTCGAACAGCTAAAGGAATTCCGCTCATTAACCTATTAGAGGTCGAGAAGGGTGAGTGGGTGAATACGATGATTCGTGTGGAAGAATTCACAGCTGATTCTTACTTATTCTTTGCTACAAAATCAGGCATTGTCAAACGGACATTGCTCGCTGATTATGCGAATATCCGGACAAACGGCTTACGTGCATTGAATTTACGAGAAGATGATGAATTGATTTCGGTTCGCCTGACAGATGGGAAGCAACAGATTGTTATGGGAACAAAAGATGGCATGCTGATTCGCTTTGCAGAAGAAGATGTCCGTGAAATGGGACGTGTATCAACCGGTGTGAAAGGAATACGACTTTCACCAGATGATGCTGTCGTTGGAATGGAGCTTTTACATGAAAATGATTACGTCCTCATTGTCACGGAAAATGGTTATGGAAAGCGCACTCCTGAAAGTGAATATCGCATTCAAACAAGGGGCGGTAAAGGATTGAAGACATGTAACGTTACCGAAAAGAATGGACCTCTTGTAGCTGTGAAAACCGTTACCGGTGAAGAAGACTTAATGTTAATTACTCTCGGCGGTGTCCTGATTCGAATGGATGTAAATGATATTTCAATTACTGGACGAAACACACAGGGTGTGAAGCTGATCCGGCTAGATGACAATGAGACCGTAGCAACTGTCACAAAAATTGCCAAAGAAGAAGAAGAAGAAGAAACACAAGAGGATTCAACTGAAGAGGAAAGTGCATCCATTGAATAATAGTAAAAAAAGCCCAAATACCATTTTCGGTATTGATCTGACCCAATAAAGTTAGACAAATAATTTTAGGCAGCTTCTAAGACTTGAGTTCGGTATTCTACTGGGCTCAGGTCTTTTAATTTTGCCTTCATTCGTTTGTGATTGTAATACTCAATATAATCTTCCAACTCTTTTTCAAAATGCTCCATACTCTCAAACTCTTGTAAGTATAGTAGCTCAGACTTTAATAAGCCGAAGAAATTTTCAATTACGGCATTATCTAGGCAGTTGCCCTTACGGGACATACTTTGTATAATTTGGTGATCTTGTAATGTTTTCTGATACTTTTTCATTTGATAATGCCAGCCCTGATCGGAATGAAGAATGAGCTTATCTTCTGGTTTCAAACGTTTAATCGCCTCATCTAACATATCACCCACGAGTTGATAAACGGGTCTACTCATAACTTTGTACGCAATAATTTCGCCATTACACAAATCGAGAACAGGAGATAGATAACGCTTTTCTCCAAATAGATGGAATTCAGTCACATCTGTTACCCATTTTTGATTCATTTTGTTTGCGTGAAAATCACGTTGTAATACGTTCGGCGCGATTTTACCTACGTTTCCTTTATAAGAACGGTACTTCTTCATACGTACCATGCATTTTAAGCTAAGTTCATTCATTAAACGATTGATGGTCTTCGGATCATGTGTAAAACCATATTTCTTCAGCTCTTTTGTGATGCGACGATACCCGTATCGACCTTTGTGTTCATGATAAATCTTCTTAATTGCCTCTTTTACATCGGCGTATTTATCCACTCGGTTTAATCTTTTTTCCCAATAATAATAAGTGCTGCGTGGAATACCTGCGACTTCAACTAAATCCACAACGTCATACTGACACTTTAATTCGAAAATTACTTGCGCTTTGATTTTGTTTGTAATTTTTCCTGCATTTGAACTAAAGTATTCAACTTTTTTAAGTAAGCATTCTCCATTTCTAAACGCTCAATCTTCGCTTGTAACGCTTCTACTGATCCTTCAGCTGGTGGCAATTTATTTGTTTCTTTCTTCATAGATGGACGCCCCTTTTTCTTTGGTTTTAGCGCGTCCAATCCTTCTGTCTTAAGCAACTGATCCCATTTATGAATAGTACTGGGGGAAGAAATATTAAATGTGCTTGCAGTTTCTCGAAGAGACGCGCCCGTTTCGTTCATAAAATTGAGTACGTCTAGTTTAAACTGACTGGAGTAACTTGTATAGCCCTTGTTAAAACCTTCAATGCCTTGCGCTTCAAACAATTTCACCCAGGTAATAACTAATGATTTCACTGTGCCAATGCTTTCTGCAATGGTTTTATAACCTTCCTTACCAGTTAAATAACGTTCTACCGCTTTTAATTTATCGTCTACTGTATACTTAGACATAAAAACACCCCATAAATGTTAGTTTGGTGTCTAACATTTATGGGGCAGTTCATATTCGGGCTTTTTTACTATAAATAAACGGATTTTAAAATTATATCCCTTCTTCTTTCAATGATTTGGTAAGATAGAAATAAAAACTTGGAGAATGGACCTATGTATATAAAAGTCGAGGAGTTGCGAGCGGGGGATTTATTGCAAGATGATGTCATGGGAAAAACATCCTGCCCCTTAATTGCTAAAAATACAATCTTAACGGATCGTCATATTGAATTGTTAAAAGCTTTTTTGATCGAGGAAGTAGATATTCAAACAGATGGTTCTACTTTATCAGAAACAACAGACACTTCGGACCAAAAAGATCATGTGGAAGATACAGCAAAGGCTTTAGAAGAAGACTTTTTGAAACGGTACATTGAAGGTGAGCAACAATACAATAAAGAGTTTCTTAAATGGCAAGCGGGCATGAGCATCGATATAGTAAAGGTTCGAGAAATTATTCTTCCTTTATTTGAACATGCCCGATTGAATTCTGATATTTACCTACACCTACATAAATGGACGAGTGGGCATTATTATTTTCATCATCCCCTTGCGGTAGGATTAATTAGCGGTGCGATCGCCGAAAAATTAAATTTTGAAAATGGAATGATTATTCAAGCTGCCCTCGCTGGTATATTAGCTGACTGCGGCTTAGCGAAAGTGCCTATGAATATTTTGAAAAATAGCAGTTTCTCTACTAGTGAAAATGAAAAAGAATTAAGAAAGCATCCTCTGCATAGTTACAACATGGTGAAAGAGTTGAAATTATTGAAACAAGAGGCGAAAATAGCTATTTTTCAGCACCACGAAAGATTAGATGGTACCGGGTATTCTATGGGAGACAAGGGAGAAAAAATTCACCCGCTTTCACGAGTTGTTGCAGTAGCTGATACATTTTGTGCGATGATTGCTCAAAAGGATGATCGTAAGCAGGTACCACCTTTTAAAGCACTTGAAATATTAAAGGAAGACTATTTTGGTAAATTCGATATAGCAGCGGTGAAAGCTTTAATTTCTATTTTTACTAAAATTGGTCCGGGAACAAAAGTACAGTTATCTAACGGTCAACGAGGCAGTGTGCTATTTATGAAACAACAGTATCCAACAAGACCATTAGTGCAACTTGCCGGAGATAGCAGTATTGTCGATTTAGAAAAAATGAGAGAACTTTATATAGAAGAAATTTTATAAAGTATATCAGTTTTAAGAATGCACCTTTAATTGTCATCTTAAAGAAACAGTGTGAGTGGTTCTAGTAAACGGACCACTCCTTTTACTATGTCTAGTAAAGTATTTTATAAAAACGAAAGTTTTATAAAAAAAATCATAGAATCTATTGACGATATGAAAATAAGGTGGTATATTATAAAAGTCGCTTGAGGGTGACAGAAATTGAACATTGAAAACTGAACAAAATAAACGTCAACGTTAATTCAAATAGCGAAGGTATCATGTGAATGGTGACCTAAGCAGGACAAGAAATATGAGCAAGTCAAACATCTTTTTGGAGAGTTTGATCCTGGCTCAGGACGAACGCTGGCGGCGTGCCTAATACATGCAAGTCGAGCGAACTTGATGGAAGCTTGCTTCTATTCAAGTTAGCGGCGGACGGGTGAGTAACACGTGGGTAACCTGCCTGTAAGACTGGGATAACTCCGGGAAACCGGGGCTAATACCAGATAAGTTCTTTCTCCGCATGGAGAAAGATTGAAAGACGGTTTCGGCTGTCACTTACAGATGGACCCGCGGCGCATTAGCTAGTTGGTGAGG
>NZ_CP147404.1:15000-30000 GCF_037201805.1 Bacillus sp. FJAT-52991
GAAATAGCTTTAGGGCTAGCCTCAAGGGAAGAGTCTTGGAGGTAGAGCACTGTTTGGACTAGGGGCCCCCATCGGGTTACCGAATTCAGACAAACTCCGAATGCCAAAGACTTATCCTTGGGAGTCAGACTGCGAGTGATAAGATCCGTAGTCAAGAGGGAAACAGCCCAGACCACCAGCTAAGGTCCCAAAGTATACGTTAAGTGGAAAAGGATGTGGAGTTGCTTAGACAACCAGGATGTTGGCTTAGAAGCAGCCACCATTTAAAGAGTGCGTAATAGCTCACTGGTCGAGTGACTCTGCGCCGAAAATGTACCGGGGCTAAACGTATCACCGAAGCTGTGGATTGACATCTTTGATGTCAGTGGTAGGAGAGCGTTCTAAGGGCGGTGAAGCTAGACCGTAAGGACTAGTGGAGCGCTTAGAAGTGAGAATGCCGGTATGAGTAGCGAAAGAAGGGTGAGAATCCCTTCCACCGAATGCCTAAGGTTTCCTGAGGAAGGCTCGTCCTCTCAGGGTTAGTCGGGACCTAAGCCGAGGCCGATAGGCGTAGGCGATGGATAACAGGTTGATATTCCTGTACCACCTATTTACCATTTGAGCAATGGGGGGACGCAGGAGGATAGGGTAAGCGCGCGAATGGAAATGCGCGTCCAAGCAGTTAGGCCGATGACGAGGCAAATCCCGTCATCATCAAGGCGGAGCTGTGACGGCGAGGGAAATATAGTACCGAAGTTCCTGATTCCACACTGCCAAGAAAAGCCTCTAGCGAGGTAAAAGGTGCCCGTACCGCAAACCGACACAGGTAGGCGAGGAGAGAATCCTAAGGTGAGCGAGTGAACTCTCGTTAAGGAACTCGGCAAAATGACCCCGTAACTTCGGGAGAAGGGGTGCTCTTTGGGGTGAATAGCCCCGAGGAGCCGCAGTGAATAGGCCCAGGCGACTGTTTAGCAAAAACACAGGTCTCTGCGAAGCCGCAAGGCGAAGTATAGGGGCTGACGCCTGCCCGGTGCTGGAAGGTTAAGGGGAGCGCTTAGCAATAGCGAAGGTGTGAACCGAAGCCCCAGTAAACGGCGGCCGTAACTATAACGGTCCTAAGGTAGCGAAATTCCTTGTCGGGTAAGTTCCGACCCGCACGAAAGGCGTAACGATCTGGGCACTGTCTCAACGAGAGACTCGGTGAAATTATAGTACCTGTGAAGATGCAGGTTACCCGCGACAGGACGGAAAGACCCCGTGGAGCTTTACTGTAGCCTGATATTGAATTTTGGCACAGCTTGTACAGGATAGGTAGGAGCCTTTGAAGCGTGAGCGCCAGCTTACGTGGAGGCGTTGGTGGGATACTACCCTGGCTGTGTTGAACTTCTAACCCGCACCCCTGATCGGGGTGGGAGACAGTGTCAGGCGGGCAGTTTGACTGGGGCGGTCGCCTCCTAAAAAGTAACGGAGGCGCCCAAAGGTTCCCTCAGAATGGTTGGAAATCATTCGCAGAGTGTAAAGGCACAAGGGAGCTTGACTGCGAGACCTACAAGTCGAGCAGGGACGAAAGTCGGGCTTAGTGATCCGGTGGTTCCGCATGGAAGGGCCATCGCTCAACGGATAAAAGCTACCCCGGGGATAACAGGCTTATCTCCCCCAAGAGTCCACATCGACGGGGAGGTTTGGCACCTCGATGTCGGCTCATCGCATCCTGGGGCTGTAGTCGGTCCCAAGGGTTGGGCTGTTCGCCCATTAAAGCGGTACGCGAGCTGGGTTCAGAACGTCGTGAGACAGTTCGGTCCCTATCCGTCGCGGGCGCAGGAAATTTGAGAGGAGCTGTCCTTAGTACGAGAGGACCGGGATGGACGCACCGCTGGTGTACCAGTTGTCTTGCCAAAGGCATCGCTGGGTAGCTATGTGCGGACGGGATAAGTGCTGAAAGCATCTAAGCATGAAGCCCCCCTCAAGATGAGATTTCCCATAGCGCAAGCTAGTAAGATCCCTGAAAGATGATCAGGTAGATAGGTTCGAGGTGGAAGCGTGGCGACACGTGGAGCTGACGAATACTAATCGATCGAGGACTTTTCCTAGGCGATTTGTACGGTTACAATACTTATTATCCAGTTTTGAAAGAACAATTCTTTCAAACTTCATAGTCTGGTGGCGATAGCGAAGAGGTCACACCCGTTCCCATACCGAACACGGAAGTTAAGCTCTTCAGCGCCGATGGTAGTTGGGGGTTTCCCCCTGTGAGAGTAGGACGTTGCCAGGCACTAACAAAAAGGACAGCTCAGGCTGTTCTTTTTTCGTTTAGATAATTATAGATGTACAGCTGAGGCTGGCTTTGCAAAATATAGCTTTTAATTCTATGGCCCTAGTGCGTATGCTAAGCAATCGATCAGAGCGTCCTATCAACTCATCTAACGCTTCCTTTTTGCCATTTATGGTAGTAACAAGATACAATGGAAAAAGAATGATCTGAACACAAGAGGAGGAGCGTATGATGGATTCTATCTATGAGATTCAAGTAAAAAAAATAAATGGTGAATCGGTTTCTCTATCTAATTATAAAGGACAAGTATTATTGATTGTGAACACTGCTAGTAAATGCGGTTTTACCCCTCAATTTACAGAACTGCAAGCACTTTATGAAAAGTATAAAGAACAAGGGTTGGAAGTGTTAGGTTTTCCCAGTGATCAGTTTATGAATCAAGAGTTTGTTGAAAATGATCAAATTATGGAGTTTTGCAAAGTGAACTATGGTGTATCTTTCCCGATGTTTGCGAAAACAGAAGTAAAAGGTTCCAATGCGAATCCTTTATTTCAATTTTTGACGGAAAAACAATCGGGATTATTGACTGGAAGCATTAAATGGAACTTCACTAAGTTTTTAGTGAACAGAGAAGGGGAAGTGATTGGTCGCTACGCCCCGCAAACAAGCCCTTCTAAAATGGAAGGTGACATTCAGAAGCTTTTATAAACATTGAGACTGATTCAATAGTAACCACTAGGTTTGTCCTTGATATGTTATAGTAGAATTCTTTTAGAGTCCGTACTATATGATAGGTGAGAAATCTAAGTCTAGCTTGGTGCTTACGGATCAGTCTTATTTTTCGTTCGTAAATAGTCTTCAATTAATAAAGGTGTTTTATGAATAGAAATAGTTAAAAATTGTTTGATAAAAGGATATTCTTCACCAGGCATTAATTTGAGTAATTCGTACCACCATTCTGTTTCGTAACGAGCGATCATGCTTAAGTTATAGAGCAGTGCATAATAAATCATTAATTCCGAAGGAAGGGAGTTCTCTTCTTTTTTTTCTAATGTAAGGAAAGGAGAGCATTCATTATGCTGATGGAAAAAGCAAGATAGCTCAGGAATTTGTTTAAGCAAAGTTTTCATATTTAATTTTGTTCCTTCTATATGTGTTATATGAAACATTTTTTCACTAAAATGAATGAAGAGACCATGTCGTTGAACTTTGACTTCATCTTGAAAAAAATAGTAATTTTGTTTTTTCTTTTTTCGAGAAGACAGTCCGTGAGCAAGAACCTGTACTGAAGCTGGATAACAGGGATCTACGGTAATCAAACATGCTTTCAATAAGTGACTTAATCCATAAAATGCAAGCACAGGTTGAACGGCGATAGGAGATTGTTGGGCCTGTTTTAAAAAGAGTTCTCCGTGCTCCAAACAGTAAATAAAGCGGTAACAGTTATCATAAGCATATTGTTCTGCTTGTTTAATATCGTTTGTTTTATAGCTAGTCTGTAAGAAAGATTTGGCTCTTGGTACACTGTAATAAGAGAGTAAAGGGTCTTCTTGAAAATGAAACATAGAAACCTCCGAATTTTCTAAAAAGTCTAACATATCATACATGTCTTGACAGTATTTTACCCAATTGATAACCTACTAATAATATTTTCGACTAGGAGGCTTAAAAAATGTGGGAAAATAAGTTTTCAAAGGAAGGCTTAACTTTTGATGATGTACTGTTAGTGCCTGCTAAATCTGATATTCTTCCAAAGGATGTAAGCTTACAAACGACGCTTACTGAGACATTGAAATTAAACATTCCGATGATTAGTGCTGGAATGGATACTGTAACGGAAGCGGATATGGCGATTGGAATGGCACGTCAAGGTGGTCTTGGGATTATTCATAAAAATATGAGCATTGAGCAGCAAGCTGAGCAAGTGGACAAAGTAAAACGTTCAGAAAGTGGCGTTATTACGGATCCTTTCTTTTTAACTCCAGATCATCAAGTTTTTGATGCTGAGCATTTAATGGGAAAATACCGTATCTCTGGTGTTCCAATTGTAAATAATGAAGACGAACAAAAGCTTGTCGGTATTTTAACAAACCGTGATCTTCGCTTTATTCAAGATTATTCGATTCCAATTAATGATGTAATGACAAAGGAGAACCTTGTTACTGCTCCAGTTGGAACAACATTAGAAGACGCAGAAAAAATTCTTCAAAAGTATAAAATTGAAAAGCTCCCACTAGTCGATAGTCAAGGCGTGTTACAAGGCTTGATTACGATTAAAGATATTGAAAAAGTAATTGAGTTTCCTAACTCAGCGAAAGATAGCCAAGGACGTCTCTTAGTTGGTGCAGCAGTTGGTGTAACGACCGATACAATGAAACGCATTGAAATGCTTGTCAAAGCGCATGTAGATGTTATTGTCGTAGATACAGCTCATGGTCATTCAAGAGGTGTTATTGAGACGGTGAAGGAAATCCGTGCGGCTTATCCTGAGTTAAACATCATTGCAGGCAACGTAGCAACAGCTGAAGCAACGAAAGCTCTAATTGAAGCAGGCGCAGACGTGGTGAAAGTAGGAATTGGACCTGGCTCTATTTGTACGACTCGTGTAGTAGCAGGTGTAGGTGTGCCTCAAATTACAGCTGTTTATGATTGTGCAACAGAGGCTCGCAAGCATGGAAAAGCAATTATTGCTGATGGCGGGATTAAATATTCAGGAGACATCGTAAAAGCTCTTGCAGCAGGTGGACATGCCGTTATGCTTGGAAGCTTGCTAGCAGGTACATCAGAAAGCCCTGGAGAAACAGAAATTTACCAAGGTAGACGTTTTAAAGTATACCGTGGCATGGGTTCTGTTGGGGCGATGGAAAAAGGATCAAAAGACCGCTATTTCCAAGAAGATGCAAAGAAATTTGTTCCTGAAGGTATTGAAGGACGTATTCCTTATAAAGGACCAATTTCCGATACTTTATATCAACTAGTTGGTGGCTTACGTGCAGGTATGGGCTACTGTGGAACGAAGGGTATTACTGAACTTCGTGAAAATGGCCAGTTCATTCGCATGACAGGTGCAGGCTTAAGAGAAAGCCATCCTCATGATGTGCAAATTACGAAAGAATCGCCGAACTATTCTTTATAATGAAACAAACAAAAGACTATATAAAGAGAAATGCTCTCTTTATACAGTCTTTTTTTCATTTAAATGGAAATACATCCGAACATTCTCGTATGTATTTATAAAAGTTATTTGTGTTACAATAACGAAAGCAAAATAAAAGATGGAGGGCTTATCAGTGAGGAGTAAAAAGTTTAATCAGTATGTGGCTATGCTACTAAGTTTGATATTAGTCGCTAGTCTATGGTTACCAACACAAACAGTTCAAGCAGAAGAGAACATGAAAGTGAATGCTAGTGCTGCTATTTTAATAGATGGGGAGACTGGTCAAATACTATTTGAACAAAATCCAGATCAATTATTAGGAATTGCTAGTATGACGAAAATGATGACGGAATATTTATTGCTTGAAGCAATAAATGAGAAGAAAGTCACTTGGGACCAGCAATACACAGTCAGTGAATATGCGTATAAAATTTCTCAAGATCGTAGCTTATCCAATGTTCCTCTTCGTTTAGGAGAAACATATAATGTTCGGGAATTGTATGAAGCGATGACGATTTATTCTGCGAATGGAGCTGCTATTGCCATTGCGGAAGTGGTAGCTGGTTCTGAAACTGAATTCGTTAAATTGATGAATAAAAAAGCAAAGGAACTTGGTTTAAAAGATTATAAATTTGTGAATGCATCTGGTCTTTCCAACAGCGATTTAAAAGGAATGCATCCAAAGTCAGGTACCCCTGAGGATGAAAATGTGTTATCAGCAAGAGCAACAGCTAAGCTGGCTTTTGAATTACTAGAAGACTATCCAGAAGTATTAGAAACGGCTAGCATTCCGAAGAAAAGCTTCCGTGAAGGGACAACCGATGAAATCAAAATGTCCAATTGGAATTGGATGTTACCTTCTTTATTGTTCGGTTATGAAGGAATGACAGGATTAAAAACAGGTACAACAGACTTTGCGGGTTCTTGCTTCACTGGAACAGCTGAACGTGACGGCAGACAGTTGATCTCGGTTGTTATGAATGCCAAAGATGAATCAGGGAAAAGTAGCCCAGAGGCACGATTTGTAGAAACGAAGAAATTGCTTGATTATGGGTTTGATCAATTTGAACAAAAAGAGATCTTCAAGAAGGGATATCAAGTAAAAGGGCAAGAAGCAGTAGATGTTCCTAAAGGAAAATCGAAACAAGTGGCGGTTCAAACAGAAACTCCTCTAGTCCTTAATGTGAAAAAAGGGGAAAACACGAAATATAAACCTTATATCGAATATAAAAGTTCGGTTTTAAATGAAGAAAATCAACTCGAAGCACCAGTGAAAAAGGGTGAAGTGGTTGGGTTTTTATCCGCTATCCCTGAGAAGGGCGAACCTGTGAAATACTTGACTGCAGAAGAGGAAAAACAAGCAAACTCTCCTGTTGTAGTGAAGGAAACAGTAGAAAAAGCAAATTGGTTTGTTTTATCTATGAGAGCGATCGGAAGCTTCTTCTCCGGGGCTTGGAGCGGGTTAGTTGATATGGTAACTGGTTGGTTTTAATAAAAAATCACCTTCTGATCTTGACAGAAGGTGATTTTTCGTGTTTATTAATACTCAAGGAAAAAATAAAATGTTTAGATTAATTTCAAAATTCATTTTTTAATCGTGATTTTATTTTTAACGAAAAATACATAGAACTTAAAGGGCATGGGAGGAAACTAGAATGAATACAGGTACAGATCGTGTAAAACGTGGAATGGCAGAAATGCAAAAAGGTGGCGTTATTATGGACGTTATCAATGCAGAGCAAGCGAAAATTGCTGAGGAGGCAGGCGCGGTAGCTGTTATGGCACTTGAGCGTGTTCCTTCTGACATTCGTGCAGCGGGTGGCGTATCACGTATGGCTGATCCTCGTATCGTTGAGGAAGTAATGAATGCTGTATCAATTCCAGTAATGGCGAAAGCACGTATTGGTCATATTGTTGAAGCGCGTGTATTAGAAGCAATGGGCGTTGACTACATCGATGAAAGTGAAGTATTAACTCCAGCGGATGAAGAGTATCACCTATTAAAAAGCGATTTCACTGTTCCGTTCGTTTGTGGATGTCGTGATCTTGGGGAAGCAGCTCGTCGTATCGGTGAAGGTGCTTCGATGTTAAGAACGAAAGGTGAACCAGGAACAGGAAATATCGTAGAAGCTGTTCGCCATATTCGTAAAGTAAATGCGCAAGTGCGTAAGGTCGTTAATATGAACGAAGATGAATTAATGACAGAAGCGAAATTGCTTGGTGCCCCATTTGAACTTCTTATGCAAATTAAACGCGAAGGTCGCCTTCCTGTTGTTAACTTTGCAGCAGGCGGCGTAGCAACACCAGCGGATGCTGCTCTTATGATGCAGCTTGGTGCAGATGGCGTATTCGTAGGTTCTGGAATTTTCAAATCTGACAACCCAGCTAAATTTGCTCGTGCGATTGTAGAAGCAACTACGCATTATCAAGATTACAAATTAATCGCTGAGCTTTCAAAAGACCTTGGTACAGCAATGAAAGGAATCGAAATTTCTACCCTTTCTCCTGATCAACGTATGCAAGAACGCGGCTGGTAAGTAAAGGAGCGATACAACATGGTGAAAATCGGAGTATTAGGTTTGCAAGGAGCGGTTCGCGAACATGTCTGCTCGATTGAAGCGTCAGGTGCTGAAGCAGTTGTCGTGAAGAAAGTGGAGCAATTAGAAGCGTTGGACGGATTAATTCTTCCAGGCGGAGAAAGCACAACGATGCGCCGGTTAGTAGATCTATACGGATTCATGGAGCCGCTTAGAGAGTTTGGTCGTCAAGGAAAACCGATGTTTGGTACTTGTGCTGGCTTGATTATGTTAGCGAAGGAAATTGTCGGTTATGACGAACCGCATATCGGCTTGATGGATATTACAGTTGAGCGAAATTCTTTTGGTCGCCAAAAAGAAAGTTTTGAAGCAGATCTAGACATTAAAGATGTTTCCGATTCATACACAGCGGTCTTTATCCGTGCACCGCACATTGTATCTGTTGGAGCGGAAACTGAAATTTTGGCTGAGTGCGACGGGCGAATTGTCGCAGCTAAAGATAGAAACTTTTTAGGTTGTTCCTTCCATCCAGAACTGACCGATGATCATAGTATTACTCGTTATTTTGTCGATATGGTGGAGCAAGCAAAGAAAGTACAAGTATAAAAACGAGCGCGGGAGAGATATTCTTTTCCGTGCTTTTTTTATTTTAGAATCAGGTTTTAATGAGACACTTGCACTGAGGTTGTGAATATAGTACATTGTAAGTGTTAATAATATAGTAAATCGATGAGAGGAAGTAGTAACAAGACGTTCGTTCTTCAGAGAGCCGATGGTTGGTGAGAATCGGTGAAAGGCACTTGTGAATCCGTCCTCGAGTGAAATGCTGAAGGTTTGAAGTAGGCATTTACGGTAGAAACCGTTATTTTTTCGAGTGGGAAGCATTTGCTTTCAACTAGGGTGGCAACGCGGGTTCAACTCGTCCCTTTTTTAGGGACGAGTTTTTTGTGTCCAAAAAATTAGGTAATCAAGGTGGTGTTCCGCTTGCACCCCTTAGCAAAATAAAAGGAGGAAGAAACATGTTAGATATTAAATATTTACGTACTCATTTTGCAGAAGTGAAAAATCGTTTGCAGCATCGCGGTGAAGATTTATCTGCTTTTGATAATTTTGAGAAGCTTGATCAAAAGCGTCGTGAACTGCTTGTAGAGACGGAGGAGTTAAAAAGTAAAAGAAACAGTGTCTCTCAGCAAGTCGCTCAATTAAAACGTGAAAAGCAAGACGCAGCTCATTTAATTACAGAAATGCGAGAAGTAGGGGACCGTATTAAAGAATTAGATGAGAGCTTAAGACAAGTCGAAGAAGAGTTGAACGATCTTTTGTTAACGATCCCGAATATTCCTCATGAGAGTGTTCCTGTTGGAGAAACAGAAGATGACAACGTGGAAGCGCGCAACTGGGGAGACATCCCGCAATTTGATTTTGAAGCGAAGCCTCACTGGGATGTAGCAGGTGATTTAGGCATCCTTGATTTTGAGCGTGCTGGAAAAGTAACAGGTAGCCGCTTTGTGTTTTACAAAGGAATGGGTGCAAAGCTTGAGCGTGCCTTAATTAGCTTTATGCTTGATCTTCATTCAGAGGAACATGGCTATGAAGAAATGCTTCCACCTTATATGGTGAATCGTACGAGCATGACAGGAACAGGGCAATTGCCGAAGTTTGAAGAAGATGCGTTTTTAATTAAAGAAGAAGATTACTTCCTTATTCCAACGGCGGAAGTACCGGTAACGAACTATCATCGTGATGAAATTTTAGATGCTGAGGAGTTGCCTGTTGCTTATGCAGCATATAGTGCTTGCTTCCGTTCTGAAGCTGGTTCTGCTGGTCGTGATACACGTGGTCTTATTCGTCAGCATCAATTTAATAAAGTCGAATTAGTTCGCTTTGTGAAGCCAGAAGATTCTTATGAAGAGTTAGAAAAATTAACGGGCCATGCAGAGAAAGTATTGCAGTTGTTAAAACTGCCATATCGTGTGATGAGCATGTGTACAGCAGATTTAGGCTTCACAGCTGCTAAAAAATACGATATTGAAGTGTGGATTCCAAGCTACGGAACGTACCGTGAAATTTCTTCTTGTAGTAACTTTGAAGCGTTCCAAGCACGTCGAGCGAATATTCGTTTCCGTCGCGAGAAAAATGGCAAGCCGGAACATGTGCATACATTGAATGGATCTGGCTTGGCGATTGGTCGAACAGTGGCTGCGATTTTGGAAAATTACCAGCAGGAAGATGGCAGTGTAGTGATTCCGGAAGTGTTAAGACCATATATGGGTGGTAAAGAAAAGATTTCAAACTAATGAATCAAGCAGCGGGAGAGATGAAATTTCTCTCCTGTCTTTTTTAAAAAATGATATTGACATACTAAATAGCGATGTGATAAATTAAGTTTTGTCGATACGGAGGAATACCCAAGTCCGGCTGAAGGGATCGGTCTTGAAAACCGACAGGCGGGTTAAACCGCGCGGGGGTTCGAATCCCTCTTCCTCCGCCATTATTGATTAACAAACGCATATAAATTGGAGATTTTGAAATCCACTGCTTATGGGCAGTGGATTTTTTATTGTATATAATGGTGATATCTTGTTGAAGTGTTCAGTTAGAAAATAACTTTGTAAATGCTTTTTAGTAAACTTCTTGATTTGACTTTAGTTGTTGTATAATAAGGACGCTCTAGTGGACGATGGCAGGTTACTCCTTATGATCACACCCTTCTTTTTCACTAATTCTATTTTTACGCCAATTTTTTTATGAAGGAGCATTCAAAATGGAACAAAATGATACATTCTATATGCAGCTGGCCCTTGAAGAAGCGAAAAAAGCGGGGGAATTGGGAGAGGTGCCGATTGGAGCGATCATCGTACACGAAGGAGAAGTGATCGCTTCTGCTTATAATTTACGAGAGACGACTCAAAATGCAGTCACTCATGCGGAGTTGTTGGCAATCGAGAAAGCGTGTGAAAAACTTGGTACTTGGAGGCTTGAAGGAGCGGAGCTTTATGTTACTTTAGAGCCATGTCCCATGTGTAGTGGAGCCGTTATTTTATCCCGTATTGCACGCGTCGTTTATGGAGCGAAGGACCCAAAAGCAGGCTGTGCGGGCACGTTGATGAACTTGCTTGAGGATAGCCGCTTCAACCACCAAAGTGAAGTGCTTTCGGGTGTTCTTGAGGAAGAATGCGGACAAATCTTAACTGATTTTTTTAAAGAACTGCGCGAGCGGAAGAAAGCAGAGAAGCAGAAAAATAAGGAGAAAAAAGGAAGTGCTCTTTCCTAGACTACTTATTGCTTTTTTATCTTGAAAGCTGTATACTATTATTTGTGTCAGATAATTGAAGATCAGACACCTTACACATTGGTATCAATTTTGCCGTGCTAGGTGGGGAGGTAGCGGTGCCCTGTACTCGCAATCCGCTCTAGCGAGACTGAATCCCTTCCCGAGGCTGTCATACTGTAGGGTCTGCCTTAAGTAAGTGGTGTTGACGTCCGGGTCCTGCGCAATGGGAACCCATGAACCATGTCAGGTCCGGAAGGAAGCAGCATTAAGTGGACTCTCTCATGTGCCGCGGGGCAACCTGGATCGAGCTAACTGCTTAAGTAACGCTTATGGTTGGCTGTCGAAGGAAGGTGCACGGCAGTTATATACAATAAAGAACACTCATCCGTTTAGGGTGAGTTTTTTTGTTTTTGGCTCGTTCAATTTTACTAACATTGTTTAAAAAAGTAGGCGTTTCTTTGTAAGATATTATTCATGGAATCGTTAATCAGTCGGAAAGTGAGCTTGTTTGGTCGGGAGATGGGCTGAAACAGTCGCGGTTCACTAAAAATCAGTCGCCTTTGGAGAGAAATTAGGCGCCTAGAGATAATAATCAGCCGCTGCCGCTAAACAGCTGCTTTGTCTAGCTACAGAGTCTAAGCGGTTGCTTTCGCTTTTCTTTTTTACAAGGTATAATAGAAATAGATAAAGATTGGAGAAAAAGGAGGGGGAGTATGAGTTATCAGGCGTTATATCGCGTGTGGAGACCGCAAAATTTTATCGATGTAGTCGGTCAAGAGCATGTGACCAAAACATTGCAAAATGCCCTCCTTCAACAAAAAATCTCGCATGCTTATTTATTTTCCGGTCCACGGGGGACGGGGAAGACGAGTGCTGCGAAAATTTTAGCTAAAGCGGTCAACTGTGAGCAGGCTCCAACGGCCGAACCTTGTAATCAATGTGCAGCTTGCCGAGGAATTACGGATGGCTCTATCCAAGACGTCATTGAAATTGATGCGGCCTCGAATAATGGAGTAGATGAGATCAGGGATATCCGCGATAAAGTGAAATATGCACCAAGTGTAGCTGAATATAAAGTCTATATTATTGATGAGGTTCATATGCTGTCTATTGGAGCGTTTAACGCTTTATTAAAGACATTAGAGGAACCACCAAAGCATGTGATTTTTATTTTAGCTACAACGGAACCTCATAAGATCCCGCTGACGATTATTTCGAGATGTCAACGTTTTGATTTCAAGCGAATTACCTCACAGGCAATTGTTGGTCGGATGGAACTGATTATGAAAGAAAGTGGTCTCGAGTATGAAGAGAAAGTTCTTCCAATTATCGCTCGAGCGGCTGAAGGAGGCATGCGTGATGCACTTAGTTTGCTTGATCAAGCAGTCTCTTACAGCGGAAACATGTTAACAGAAGAAGATGCATTAACGGTGACCGGTGCTGTCGGACAAGAGATGTTAAATCATCTAGCAGAAGCGGTGTATGAAAAAAATGCTCCTGAAGCACTGGCGGTTCTTGAGAAACTTTTATTACAAGGGAAAGATCCGTCCCGATTTACGGAGGATTTTGTTTTGTATTTTCGGGATATGTTGCTTTATAAAACCGCACCTGCTCTTGAGGAATCGCTTGAACGGGTGTTAATTGATGATGTTTTCACTTCCATTTCTCAAAAAATGGAGTTAGAGAAAATTTATGAATATATTCATGTGTTAAATCAAACTCAGCAAGAAATGAAGTTTAGCAATCACGCTCGAATTTATTTAGAAGTCGCTTTAGTGAAAATGTGTCAAACGGAAGCATCAATAAAAGCGACGAATTTACCCGAAATGAATGTATTACTTGAAAGAATTGCAACGCTTGAACGAGAATTGCAACAGCTTCGTAGTCAACCAGCACAACCGGTAGCTCAAGTGGAGGCACAGTCTTCTTCTAAACGGGCAAATCGTTCTTCTAAAGCGTTTAAGGCGCCGGTGGCTAAAATTGAAAAAGTGCTAGCTGGAGCAACCAAGCAAGATGTTCAACTTATTAAAAGTCGTTGGGGAGATATGTTAAACTATCTTCATCAGCGTCAAATGAGGTCGCAAGCGGCGTTACTTAATGATGCAGAACCTGTAGCTGCCTCTCCTGATGCATTCGTGTTAAAATTCAAATATGAAATCCATTGTCAGATGGCCACTGAAAACAACGTGTTTATTGATTCTATCTCTTCTATTTTACAAGAGTTAACAGGGAATCTTTATCAGCCGATTGGTGTTCCTGAGGATGCTTGGTTATCCATTAGACAAAATTTCATTAAGACCCAAAAGGAAGATGGTTACGAACAGGAGGAGCAGCCTGAAGAAGATCTTCTCATTTCCGAAGCACTTAAGCTTGTAGGAGAAGAGCTGCTCGAAATCAAAGACTAATTACTAGGAGGATGAAAAATATGCGTGGTATGGGAAATATGCAAAACATGATGAAACAAATGCAAAAAATGCAAAAGAAGATGGCGGAAGCACAAGAGGAGCTTTCAACAAAGCAGTTTGAAGGAACAGCTGGTGGCGGAATGGTAACGGTCGTTATGTCTGGTCAAAAACAAGTACTTGACATACAAATTAAAGAAGAAGTCGTTGACCCTGAAGACGTGGAAATGTTACAAGATTTAGTTCTTGCTGCTACAAACGATGCTCTGAAAAAGGTAGACGATGAAACAAACGCTACAATGGGGCAATTTACAAAAGGGATGAATCTTCCGTTCTAGGAGGCGTATGATCATATGTATTATCCGGAACCGATAACAAAGCTGATCGATAGCTTTATGAAATTGCCAGGCATCGGGCCGAAAACTGCCGCTCGTCTGGCATTTTTTGTTCTTGATATGAAAGAAGAAGATGTGTTGGATTTTGCAAAATCACTTGTCAATGCCAAACGGGACCTTGGCTACTGCTCGGTTTGTGGGCATATTACTGACCAAGATCCTTGTGCAATTTGTGAGGATGAACGCCGCGATCGCAGTGTAGTCTGTGTCGTTCAAGATCCAAAAGATGTCATTGCTATGGAGAAGATGAAAGAATTTAATGGTTTGTATCATGTTCTTCAAGGAGCTATCTCTCCTATGGAAGGAATCGGACCTGAGGATATCAATATACCCGATTTATTAAAACGACTACAGGATGAAACGATTCATGAAGTGATTCTCGCTACTAACCCTAACATTGAGGGGGAAGCGACGGCGATGTATATTTCTCGCTTGTTAAAACCATCAGGCATTCGTGTGACTCGCATAGCTCATGGCTTACCAGTCGGTGGAGATCTTGAATATGCGGATGAAGTGACACTTTCTAAAGCGCTAGAAGGTAGAAGAGAAGTATAGGAAGGGGATCTTCATGTTTTTTCGAAAAAAAAATAAGTTGAAGAGCTCAAATGACGAGAACTTAATGCAACTACTAGAACAATCCAAGCAGGAATGGTTTAAACATAGAGAATTATTAAGGCTTAGCTTTGAACATAACGAAGAACTAGTTGCTCAAACGAAAACCCATGAAGCGAAGTATTTCTTTTTATTTCGTGAAGTCAGGAAAAGAAACATTCGCATAAAAAATTAACTAATCTCATATTCTTTATTTAAGGGACAACCTTATTTAAAGAATAGGAGAGGGTTTATGTGTATATAGCTGGAAGTATTGTTGTTTTTATTCTTTTAATCAGTTTGCTGGCAAGTCTATCTTCACCAGTGAAACCGGCTCAGTTAGCTGGTATTCTCTTTGTGAAAGTGATCGTGGGTACTTTTTTTCTGTTCTTA
>NZ_CP147404.1:420000-470000 GCF_037201805.1 Bacillus sp. FJAT-52991
TAAACTACCTTAGGATGCAATGACTCCTAAGGTTTTTTTTACGATTAAAGCTTAAAGGATTGAATAATGAATAAAGGGAGACTTAATATGAGTACAATAGCTTTTTTCACATCAAGTGCAGAGGAGACTCAAGCTTTTGCAGAAAGGCTGGCTCAGCTCTTACAACCTAGAGATGTGATTTTGCTTGAGGGTGATTTAGGTGCGGGGAAGACGACGTTTACGAAAGGACTAGCGAAAGGACTTGGTGTCAAACGAACAGTGAATAGCCCTACGTTTACGATTATTAAAGAATATATGGGCAAACTTCCGCTTTATCATATGGATGTGTATCGAGTTCAGGATGAGGAAGAAGATCTTGGTTTTGATGAATATTTTTATGGAGAGGGTGTCACAGTTGTGGAATGGGCTCATTTAATTGAAGGACAGTTCCCGAGTGAATATTTAAAGCTATCTCTATTACATCAAGGAAATGATAAGCGTAAAATAGAATTAACACCTGTAGGAACAAGATATGAATTAATTTGTAAGGAGCTTTTAGGATGAAAGTATTAGCGATTGATACATCTACATATACACTTGGAGTAGCCCTGTTAGATGGGGAGCAGTTAATAGGGGAATATATTACGGATTTAAAGAAAAATCATTCATTGCGGGCGATGCCAGCCATTGATGCATTGTTAAAAGAATGTGAGGTACAGCCATCCGAGCTTGATAAGATTGTTGTTGCGAAAGGACCAGGTTCTTATACAGGTGTTCGTATTGGGGTAACGATTGCTAAGACGTTAGCTTGGTCTTTACAGATTCCATTATCAGGCGTATCTAGTCTTGCGACGGTTGCCGCTTCCGCGAGATATTTTCCAGCTTATATTAGTCCTATTTTTGATGCAAGAAGAGGTCGAGTCTATACTGGGTTGTACCGATTCGAGAATGGAGAGTTGATCACTGTGAAAGAAGATCAAAATCTATTGCTTGAAGATTGGTGTAAGGAATTGAAGGAGTTAGATCATTCTGTTTTATTTACAGGCAAGGATGTTCTTCTTCATAAAGAAACGATTATAGAAGTGTTAGGTGAAAAAGCGATCATTGGAGAAGCGAGTGTACATTCACCACGACCGTCTGACTTAGGCCGACTTGGTTTAACTGCACCAGCTGAAGATTTGCACTCGTTTGTGCCAAACTATATTCGCCTCGCTGAAGCGGAAGCAAAGTGGATAGAGGCGCAACAAGGAGTAGAAGGCCGTCATGGTTGATATAGCTGTTCGTGAGATGACACTTGATGATGTCGAACAAGTATATGAAATTGAGAAGAGCAGTTTTACCGTTCCTTGGACAAAGGAATCCTTTTATAAGGAAATCGATAATAATTTGTTTGCCTTGTATCATGTGGCGGAATCAGAGGGACAACTAGTAGGTTATTGTGGCATGTGGCTTGTATTAGATGAATCGCAAATTACGAATATTGCGATTTTACCGTCTTATAGAGGACATGGTTTTGGTGAAAAACTTCTTGTGCATGTGATGAAAGCAGCTAAAGAAAAAGGGGCTGCAGTGATGACATTAGAAGCGAGGGTGAGTAATACAACCGCTCAAAATTTATATAAAAAGCTTGGTTTTCAGCCGGGTGGGATTCGCAAAAATTATTATTCCGATAATCAGGAAGATGCATTAGTAATGTGGGTGAGGTTATGATGAAAAAAGACACATATATATTAGGGATAGAAACAAGCTGTGATGAAACAGCCGCAGCTATTGTAAAAAATGGCAGAGAAATTGTCGCAAATGTTGTTTCTTCGCAAATTGAGAGTCATAAGCGCTTTGGCGGAGTGGTGCCTGAAGTCGCTTCTCGTCACCATGTAGAAGAAATAACAATTGTGATTGAAGAAACGCTGAAACAAGCAGAGATGACGTTTAAAGATTTAGATGCGATTGCTGTTACGAAAGGTCCGGGTTTAGTAGGATCTCTTTTAATAGGAGTGAATGCGGCGAAGGCTTTAGCTTTTGCTCATAACCTTCCACTTGTAGGGGTTCATCATATTGCCGGTCATATTTACGCGAATCGAATCGTTGCGGAAATGGCTTTTCCATTATTGTCTCTTGTTGTTTCTGGCGGCCATACGGAGCTTGTGTTAATGAAGGAGCATGGAGCATTTGAAGTGATTGGAGAAACGCGTGATGATGCAGCTGGTGAAGCTTACGATAAAGTGGCACGGACATTGAATCTTCCATATCCAGGAGGTCCACATATTGATCGAATGGCAGCTGAAGGAGAAGTTTCCATCGATTTTCCGAGAGCTTGGCTTGAGGAGGGCTCTTATGATTTTAGTTTTAGTGGATTAAAGTCGGCGGTGATTAATACGCTTCACAATGCAGAGCAACGCGGAGACGAGTTAAAGCCTGAAGACATTGCTGCGAGCTTCCAAGAAAGTGTTATTGAAGTGTTAGTGGTGAAAACGATGCGGGCGACAAAAGAGTTTGATGTGAAGCAAGTGCTTTTATCAGGGGGAGTGGCAGCGAATAAAGGATTAAGAAAGGTGTTAGAAGAGCAATTCGCTACTTTGCCAGAAGTTGAATTAATCATTCCTCCGCTTTCTCTTTGCACAGATAATGCCGCAATGATTGCTGCGGCTGGTACAGTTCTATTTGAGCAAGGAAAAAGAGATGACTTCACAATGAATGGTTACCCAGGATTAGATATTGAGCAATTTTAAGCAAAAGCTGTCCTATGAGAAATTCTTATCGGACAGCTTTTTTCGTTGTTCACAACCTGTTGGTAAGTTGTGAATAAATAAATATATCTTGTTGAAAAGCCGCTAAGTAAACGCATACAAAATTGTTGATAATGTGGATAAAAACACATAAAAATGTGGATAAAGGGGATAACTTTGTTAAGTTATTGTAAATAAAGTGTTTTTTATGTGGATAAGATTGTGAATAAAAAAAGAAAGCGTCCGAAAAGTCAAAGAACGGATACAAAGGCCGAAGAAAGAGTCCGAAAAGTCAAAGAACGGATACAAAGGTCGAAGAAAGCGTCCGAAAAGTCAAAGAACAGATACGAAGGTCGAAGAAAGCATCCAGAAAGTCAAAGAACGGATACAAAGGTCAAAGAAAACGTCGACAAAGTCAAAGCAATCCCAAAAAACTAGGGCTGTCACAGAAAGTCAGTTTTCACTGACTTTCTGGACAGCTCCATAAATGATTAATCCTGAAGAAGCTCCCACTCTTCCATTAACTTCTCCACTTCAGATCTATTATTCTCAAGCTTTTCATTTAGCTCGAACGATCGTTCATGATCCTGAAATACTTCAGGCTGACATAATAGTTCTTCGGCTTGTGCGATGTCCGCTTCGATTCTTTCAATTTGTTGTTCAATTTCTTCGATGCGTCGCCGCTTTTGGCGTTCTAGCTTCTTCTGTTCTTTATCGACATAATAAGTAGAAGCTTCACTTGAGGTTGTATCTGCTTTTGCAGAAACAGCGGCTTCTTCTATTGTAGCCAATTCCTCTTGTTCTAGTTTCTTAGCCACGTAATAATCATAATCTCCAAGGTACTCGGTTAGACCTTCTTGAGAAAGCTCGATCACTTTTGAGGCAAGTCGATTGATAAAATAGCGGTCATGGGATACAAATAAAATCGTTCCTGGATAGTCGATCAGTGCGTTTTCTAGCACTTCCTTGCTATCTAAATCAAGATGGTTCGTTGGCTCGTCGAGAATAAGGAAATTGGCCTTTTGCATCATTAATTTAGCGAGAGCGAGGCGAGCTTTTTCACCACCGCTCAAGGTAGAAACGGGCTTTAATACATCGTCACCTGAAAAAAGAAAGTTACCAAGTGCTGTGCGGATATCTTTTTCCTGAGTGCTTGGATAATCATCCCATAATTCGTTTAATACCGTTTTATTAGATGTTAATTCCGCTTGTTCTTGGTCGTAATAGCCGATTGAGACATTTGTTCCAAGCGTAAAGGTACCAGCTAGTAAAGGCAGTTTATTGACGATTGTTTTCAAGAGGGTTGATTTCCCAGCTCCATTTGGTCCAACGAGTGCGATGCTGTCTTCTCTTGGAACGAGTGTAGTTAAGTGGTTAGCGACAGCTTTCCCTTGATAGCCAATGGATAAATCATTGACTTTTAACACTTCATTCCCACTTTGCTTCTCAATTGTAAACAAAAAGTTGGCGGATTTCTCATCTCCATCCGGGCGGTTCATTAATTCCATCCGCTGTAGCTGCTTTCGGCGGCTTTGTGCTCGTTTAGTGGTAGATGCACGCGCGATATTGCGTTGAATAAAATCCTCCAGCTTTGCGACTTGTTCTTGCTGCTTTTCAAACATTTTCATTTCTTTTTCGTACTGTTCGGCTTTTTGAATTAAATATTTACTGTAGTTCCCGTGAAACTTTTTAATTTTATGACGGGATACTTCATACACTTGGGTGACCACTTTGTCGAGGAAGTAACGGTCATGAGAGACAATTAAAATAGCACCGCTGTAGTTTTGTAAATATTGTTCGAGCCAAGAGAGCGTTTGAATGTCTAAATGGTTTGTCGGTTCATCTAGTATTAAAATATCAGGCTTCGTTAAAAGCAGCTTCCCTAAAGCCAGTCGTGTTTTTTGTCCACCACTTAGTGTGGATATTTTCGTTGAGTAATCAAAGTCGTGAAAGTTTAACCCGTGCAAAATGGAACGGATATCTGCTTCAAATTGATAGCCGCCTAGCTCTTTAAATTTATTTTGTAACACATCGTATTCACTCATGACTTTATTGTAAAGTGCTTCATTTTCATATACTTGAGGATTCGACATTTGCGCTTCGAGATGACGAATCGTTTGTTCCATCTCTTGCAAATGAGCAAATACAGAGAGCATTTCTTCCCAAATGGATAGCTCAGATTCTAATCCAGTATTTTGCGCTAAATAACCGATCGTCACATCCTTTGGTTTCATAATCTCCCCAGAATCATACGAAAGGTGACCAGCAATTATTTTTAAAAGAGTCGACTTCCCTGCACCGTTTCGACCAACAAGGGCAATCCGATCCTTCGTTTGTACCTCTAATTTTATATTCGATAGTATAAGTTCAGCACCGAAATACTTCGACAGCTGTTGAACTTGTAACAAAATCATCTTTTTTCACCTCTGTTTTCAGTGTAGCCCATTCTACTAGCAGGAGCAATGTTCTAAGTTTAGTTCATTTAATTTGTGAAGCTTTATGAAAGAATGAGGTTAATTTAGAGCATTTTATTCGAATGAGTTAAAAGTCAACAAGACACTTTAATAAAGCCAATTGTGAAAAGATCAACAAAGGTATAAGACAAAAAACGTAAATTATTGTATGATAACACGTAAGGGAAAACAGATGGAAGCGTTAACAAGGAAGTTAGTTGTAGTAGTGGGGGTATGTTAAATGAATCAAGATTCAATGAGAATTCCGCAGGCAACAGCGAAGCGTCTGCCATTGTATTACCGTTTTATTCAAAACTTACATTCTTCTGGGAAGCAAAGAGTCTCTTCGGCAGAGCTAAGTGAGGCTGTTAAAGTGGATTCAGCAACGATTCGCCGAGATTTTTCTTATTTCGGGGCGCTTGGCAAAAAAGGATATGGCTATAATGTGAGCTATTTGCTTTCTTTCTTTCGAAAAACATTAGACCAAGATGAAGTGACAAATGTAGCATTAATCGGTGTGGGGAATTTAGGGACTGCTTTTTTGAATTATAATTTCATGAAAAATAATAATACGAAAATCCAAATGGCTTTCGATGTAGATCAAGATAAAGTGGGCACTATTATAGGAGATGTCCCCATTTATCATTTAGATGATTTAGAGGAAAAGCTGAAGAAAGCATCGGTGCAGGTGGCTATTTTGACAGTTCCATCTCAGGCTGCTCAAAGCATTACTGATCGGCTAGCTGATTCTGAAATTAAAGGACTATTAAATTTTACACCGGCTCGGCTAACTGTCCCAGCGTCGATTCGGGTGCACCACATTGACCTCGCTGTAGAGTTGCAGTCATTAGTCTATTTTTTGAAGAACTATCCAGAAGTAGCAGAAGAAAAGTCGCAATAGAAAAATGTTGAAAAATCGGTTATGATGAAGGGAAGGAGGTGTTGCACTAATGCCAATAGGTATAGGTAGTATGATATTAATCGCCGTTGCAGCATTATTGATTTTTGGACCGAAGAAGCTTCCTGAACTTGGACGGGCAGCTGGAGATACATTAAAAGAATTTAAAAATGCGACAAAAGGGCTGGGAGACGATGAAGATAATCCAGCGGATAAAAAAGATCCCCAGTAATGAAGGATGAATGACTATGAGTCGACAAGACATGACCATATATGAACACGTTGGTGAATTGCGAAAACGGCTTATCATAGTAGTCGTTTTCTTCTTCTTTGCTATGATATTAGGTTTATTTTCTGCGGAGCCGATCATTCGTTACTTGCAGCATGCTGATGAGGCAAAAGAGCTAACAATGAATGCTTTTCGCGTCACCGATCCATTAAAGATTTATTTTCAAATGGCTTTTATTATAGCCATTGTTATCACCTCACCCATGATTCTTTTTCAGCTTTGGGCATTTGTTAGCCCAGGCTTATTGGATAAAGAGAGAAAGGTTACACTTAGTTACATTCCTGTATCGGTGTTGCTTTTTCTAGGGGGACTTTCATTTTCTTACTTTATTTTATTTCCGCATATTATTCATTTCATGATGAATTTATCAGGGAAATTAAATATTGAGCAAGTGATTGGTATTAATGAATATTTCCAATTTTTATTTCAAATTACAATTCCATTTGGTTTTCTATTTCAATTGCCAGTTGTTACTTTGTTTTTAACAAGGCTTGGCATCATTACACCGATGTTTTTGGCGAAAATTCGCCGGTATGCTTACTTTTCATTGCTTGTCATTGCCGCGTTGATTACGCCGCCGGATATTATGTCTCACTTGATGGTAACTGTACCTTTACTCATTCTTTATGAGATTAGTATTTGGATTTCGAAAATTGGTTATAAGAAGGCCATAGCTGCAGAGATTGAAGTGGAGAATTTAGAACATGAATAAAAAAGGCTGTCCAAAGGGCGATTCCTCCGAATAGAGGAACATCCCTTTATGGAACAGCCTTATTTTTTTGCACTTTTCTTTAGTCGGAAATGCATAAACACTAGACGAATACCTGAACCGATATCCATTGTTGCCAGTAGAATTAATACATAAGTGAAAAAGTCAAAACCGTTAGAATTGACATTTTCAATCGCCCAGTAAGTAAATAAAACGCCGAGAAATAAATAAAAGATCCCGGCAGTTAATGGTGATCGTCTCATTAAAACTCCTCCAAATTCAGTTAAACAGGCTATGAAAGCCAAGCAATAACGCTTTGTAGCTGCTCTGCTTCTTTTATCATTCTTTCAATTTCATCTTTCAAAAAGTATTGCACCAGTACAACGGTCGAATTCATGGCCACATGGGCAAAAATAGGTACAATCAGTCTTTTTGTTTTCATATATAGATAAGCGAATGTAAAGCCCATGGCTGAGTATAATAGGATATGCTCTGGCTCCCCGTGAACAGCAGCAAAAATAACGGAGCTAATCAGCGCAGAGATGCTGAAAGAAAACTTTTCATGTAAGCTGCCAAAGATAATTTTACGAAACACGATTTCTTCTAATATTGGACCGAGTATGGCGACTGATATCATTGTGACTGGGACAAACTCGATGATGTTGACAATCGTTTCCGTGTTTTCAGATCCCATTTCAACACCAAGGATCATTTCGATGGAAATGGCGATTCTTTGTGCCAGAAATGCAAGGAATACCCCAGCGATCGCCCAAAACGTGGACTCTCCAGCAGACATCGGCGCTGTTCGTTCCAAGCGGTTTTTGGGTGAATCGCGTAAAATGAGAAGGACAATCACCAGCGTAACGGAAAAGCTTATGAGAAGCCAGTAACCTGGAACCATTTCTTTCACTCGGGTCGGTTCTATGCCTAAGGCTACCCCCATTTTATACATAAGCGGTACACCAATAAGGCCTGATAACTGCATGATTAAATATACAATAAGAACAAAGCCATATTTTTTTTTCAAATGCAAAGTACTCCTTTATTAAAAATTCAATTACAGCCTATTTTACTAATAAAAAGATGAGGATTCAAACAGAACGATTAAAGGAGGAGTCGTCAAGAGGGAATGATTTGTAAAAAAATAATGCTTCATGCTTGCAAAACAATTGCGAATTAATTATTATAATAATTGTGTTAGCACTCATGATAAGAGAGTGCTAATAAATCAAAAATTACATACATTATGAGGAGGTTGTTTCACTTGTTAAAACCACTAGGTGATCGCGTTGTTATTGAGCTATTAGAATCAGAAGAAAAAACGGCTAGCGGAATTGTATTACCAGATTCAGCAAAGGAAAAGCCGCAAGAAGGCAAAATCGTAGCGGTTGGTACAGGTCGTGTTCTTGAGAACGGTGAGCGTGTAGCTCTAGAGGTAGCTGTTGGAGATCGCATTATCTTCTCTAAATATGCCGGTACAGAAGTGAAATACCAAGGATCAGAATATTTAATCCTTCGCGATAGCGACATTCTTGCTGTCATCGGAGAATAATAGACGAATACGAATAAAAATAATCAGGGAGGTTTTACACATGGCAAAAGAAATTAAATTTAGCGAAGAAGCTCGCCGTGCAATGCTTAGCGGGGTAGACCAATTAGCAAACGCTGTAAAAGTAACTCTTGGACCAAAAGGACGCAACGTGGTACTTGAGAAAAAATTCGGTTCACCTTTAATCACAAATGATGGTGTAACGATTGCAAAAGAAATCGAGCTTGAAGATGCATTCGAAAACATGGGTGCGAAGCTTGTAGCAGAAGTAGCAAGCAAAACGAATGATGTAGCGGGTGACGGTACAACAACGGCAACAGTACTTGCACAAGCAATGATCCGTGAAGGCCTAAAAAACGTAACGGCTGGAGCAAACCCAGTAGGCGTTCGTAAAGGCATGGACAAAGCAGTTCAAGCAGCTGTTGAAGCGTTAAAAGAAATCTCTAAACCAATCGAAGGCAAAGAATCAATTGCTCAAGTAGCGGCAATCTCTTCTGCTGACGAAGAAGTTGGTCAATTAATCGCTGAAGCAATGGAGCGCGTAGGTAACGACGGCGTTATCACAATTGAAGAATCTAAAGGCTTCACAACAGAGCTAGACGTTGTAGAAGGTATGCAATTCGACCGCGGATATGCATCTCCTTACATGATCACTGACTCTGACAAGATGGAAGCGGTTCTTGACAACCCATACATCTTAATCACAGACAAGAAAATCACAAGCATTCAGGAAGTTCTTCCTGTACTAGAGCAAGTGGTTCAACAATCTAAACCACTTCTATTAATCTCTGAAGATGTAGAAGGTGAAGCATTAGCTACATTAGTAGTGAACAAGCTTCGCGGTACATTCAATGCAGTAGCAGTAAAAGCTCCTGGATTCGGTGACCGTCGTAAAGCAATGCTTGAAGATATCGCTGTATTAACTGGCGGTGAAGTAATCACTGAAGATTTAGGACTTGATCTTAAATCAGCAAATATCACTCAATTAGGACGCGCAGCGAAAGTGGTTGTTTCTAAAGAAAACACAACAATCGTTGAAGGTGCTGGCGATGCGGCTCAAATCGAAGCACGCGTAAACCAAATCCGCGTTCAACTTGAAGAAACAACTTCTGAATTTGACCGTGAAAAATTACAAGAGCGCTTAGCGAAATTAGCTGGCGGCGTAGCTGTCATCAAAGTTGGTGCTGCTACTGAAACAGAACTTAAAGAACGCAAACTTCGCATTGAAGATGCGTTGAACGCAACTCGTGCAGCCGTTGAAGAAGGAATCGTATCCGGTGGTGGTACTGCACTAGTAAACGTATATAACAAAGTAGCTGCTATCGAAGCAGAAGGCGACGTAGCAACTGGTGTCAACATCGTTCTTCGCGCATTAGAAGAACCAATTCGCCAAATCGCTCTAAACGCTGGTCTTGAAGGCTCTGTCGTAGTTGACCGCCTAAAACGCGAAGAAATCGGCATCGGCTTCAACGCAGCAACTGGCGAGTGGGTGAACATGATCGAAACAGGTATCGTAGACCCAACGAAAGTAACTCGTTACGCTCTACAAAACGCAGCATCCGTAGCAGCTATGTTCTTAACAACAGAAGCTGTAGTTGCTGACAAGCCAGAAGAAAACGCTGGTGGCATGGGCATGCCTGACATGGGCATGGGCGGAATGGGTGGAATGATGTAATTCAGCCTTTCCAAACGCTGATCCATCAACGTTCTTCACTTAAATGAATAAGAAATGCTAACTTTTTTAGAAAAGTAGCGTTTTGCAAACATACAAAAGACCTTTACTATGATTTCATAGGAAAGGTCTTTTTGTGCATACATATACATATTTAATGCTATGTTACAAAAGACTTAGAAATGGAATAAGTAGTTTAGGAGAAAAGCTTGTTATATACTAGATATAGGAATTTTTGTTCTCCATTCCTAAATTTCAAGTTGAAGATTTATTGAGAGAAAAGTAATGAAGGTTTCTCTGTTTTTGAATTTAATAGTAGAGGGAATCAAATTTTGTGTAAAAAAATGTATCACTCTGGTGTTCCTAGCATTGTTGTCACTCTAGAGTGCCTAAATCACATTTTCGTGATATCACCCAAACATTAGGCTCTACCTAGTATATCACTGAAAAATGATATCAGTTTTCCTTCATGCTCTTTTCTAAGAAAAGTAATTTCAGGAGGGTAAAAAATGTATTTGGAGACTTTGAATTTATATAATTTTAGAAAGTTTTCTAAGGGAGATCAACCAGGTCTTACAGTTAAGTTTAATGACAAATTAAATTTATTAGTAGGAGAAAATGATTCAGGAAAAACAGCTATTATTGATGGAATACGATATTTATTAGGTGTAGTTAGTGATGAATATATAAAGATTCAAAATGAAGATTTTTACCGAAACGAAGATGGTGAAACGGTAACTAACTTTCAAATTGAAGGGGTTTTTGCTGATTTATCTGAACAAGAGGCAGGCGCTTTTTTAGAATGGCTTTCGATAAAAGAAGATACATATGAGTTAAGAGTTTATTTAACAGTAGATAAAATTACAGACTATTTAGGAAAAGAAACTTTGGACTTTAATTTGAAAGCAGGACCAAAAGGAGCAGAATCGAGGCTTGAAAAAGTAGCAAAAGAAATTTTAAAAACAACATACTTGAAGCCATTAAGAGATGCATCACAGGAGCTAAAGCCAGGCTTACGGTCTCGTTTAGCTCAGATCTTAAGGTATCATCCTGCATTAAAAAAAGAAGTGGGCGAAGAACATCAGTTAGAAACAGTCGTCAAAGATGCCAATAGTAAAATTGAAAATTTCTTTGGAGAGATATATCAAGACGAGAAGTCAATTGTGACAGATTTAAAAGAATTACTTAAAAATTTTTTTAGTAAAAGAGACAGCGATGACAAAGTTACACCTGTCTTTGAAGTTGCACAAACAGATTTGAATGATATTTTAAGAAAATTGGGTTTGACTACAAAAGAGATTAATAATGGGTTAGGAAGTCTAAATGTGCTGTTTATAGCAACGGAGCTATTACTTTTAAACATTGAAAATAATATGGGACCTAATATTACTTTAATAGAAGAAATAGAAGCTCATTTACATCCACAGGCTCAATATCGTCTTATTAAATATATTGAGTTACAGTTAAAAAAGGCAAAAGCTAACGGTCAATTTATTATAACAACTCATAGTCCATCATTGGCAGCTTCTATTTCTCCGGAATATATTGTTCAGTTATATGAGGAAAATGCTTATGAGTTAAGTAAAGGCTCTACGATGCTAGAGGATGAAGATTATGAATTTTTAAAACGATTCTTAGATGCTACTAAGAGTAACTTATTCTTTGCAAAGGGCATTATTTTTGTAGAAGGGGATTCAGAGAGTTTATTGATTCCTGTAATTGCAGAATTAATAGGGTTACCATTACATGAATATGGTATTTCAATTGTAAATGTGAATGGTACTTCATTTGAAAGATATATTAAATTATTTTCACGAGCAGATGATGGTAATAAATTCAAACTCCCAGTATCAGTAATCACAGATTTAGATATTAAGCCTTGGATTTATTATGAGAAAGGATGGGGTAAAGACTATTACTATTCGATAGAAACGAAGAAGGAATACGAGGAAATTAAAAAAAATATATCAAAAGAAATTGGTTTTAATGAAGACCTACTTGGACGTAGATATAATACAGCACCACAATTATTAACAGAATGGGGCTTCAAGGGTAACGATTTCTCTGAGGCGGACAAGAAAGAAGTAATAAAAATTATTGCAAAGGCAATAGATGAAGATTATCTAACGGAGAAGATAACAAGAAAGAAAAGTGACTTATGTAATAAATATAGTATATATAATGCAGAATATAGATTATGCATAGCAAAAGAATGGACTTTGGAATATTGCTTAGCTAAAAGCTGTTTGAGTGTAATGTTGATTGAAAGTATATTTGAATGTCGTTATAAAAAACCTACTAAGGTTGAACAGCAAGAAAAAGAAGATCTAATAGCAGAAATTCAAGGTGGAGTATCTGATGAAAAAGCTTTAGAAATTTTCAAACCAGTTCATAAGAAGAATGTGTCTAAAGCTGAAGTAGCCCAAGTGTTAGGTTATAAGCTATTAAATGATTCTTCGAAAAATTTGGGGAGAGAGATTTTAAAGGATACTTATTTAAAATATATTGTAGAAGCGATTCAACATGCCTCAGGAGTTGATATAGATGATTAAACGTATAGAGGAAATGTTATTACCTAGAGGTATAAATTTTACAGATTCACAACAACATGTTTTAGATATGGATGAGTCAATCAATGTAATAGCAGCACCAGGTGCGGGTAAAACCACAGTCCTAATAGCTAAATGTGCGTTGCTATTAAAAGAAGCCAAGTTTAATAGTACAGGTGTTTGTATCCTAACTCATACAAATGTTGCTGTGGATGAAATAAAGTTAGGAATAGAACGGCTAGGACTAGGGGAGATACAATACCCTAATTTTATTGGAACAATCCAGTCATTTTTTAATCATTTTTTTGCTAGAAAAATGTATCAATCCGAATATAGTAATAACAAATTCAGGATTTTAGATGAAAAAGAATATGAAGATTATTTTCATAGAATATTTGAAAGGAACAAGCCACACTGGTATAAAGATGATTGGTCATTACCTAAACCAGATAATGATGAAAAATATACCAGAGATTTAATTTGTGATTCAGAAGGAATAAGTAATAGAGTTAGACATAGTAATGACGACTGTGAATTGTCTTTACAAATTACACATGATTCTTTATTGGGTAATGGGATTTTTTGTAACAAAGATACTCTATTGCTCAGCAAGTTATATATTGAAAAATATAAAAATGAATTAAATAAAGTTATCGGTAAAAGATTTAAGTACTTGTTGTTAGATGAGGCGCAGGATACAAATGAGTTACAATATCAATTATTAAGTAATTTATTGGAAAATAGTGGTGTTGTATTTCAACATTTTGGAGATCCACATCAACAAATTATGAATTCTATAGGAGCTATCCTAGACAGTGGTTGGAAACCTCATGATGGAAAGTTTAGAAAATTAGAAATTGCAGAGAGTAATAGGTTCGGAGAAAATGTAGCTAAGGTATTGAGAACTACTTGTGCTTATCATTATTCTACACTTCAAGGTAATGAGGGGGTTAATTCTTTCCAACCGCATGTTCTATTATATGTGTGAATACCGGTGTTAAAATCCTCAATAATAACGGTTTAAAATTCCCCAGTTATCACAGATAATCTATTTCGATTAGAGATAGATTGGAAGTGTAGGAATGACGTTATTGTTGGAGGATTTTTTGATGATTCGAGAATTGAAACAGAAAGGCTGGGCCATAAGTGCTATCGCCAGGGAAACTGGATTTGATCGAAAAACGGTGAGGAATTATATCAATGCTGAAAGTTCACCTCAATCAAAGCCGCGTGCCAAGCGACCAAGCAAACTAGATCCATACAAGCCTTATTTGTTGGAACGTATCAAAGAAGGCACGACCAATTGTGCTGTACTGATTGAGGAAATTCGTGCGATGGGGTATCAAGGCAAAAGTACGATCCTTCGAGATTTTGTTCAACCGTACCGAGAAGCCCCCAAGAAACAAGCAACCGTGCGGTTTGAAACAGCTCCAGGACGACAAGCGCAAGTGGATTGGGCAGAAGATATTGGTGAATTTATGGTTAATGGGGAAAAACGATCGCTTTATGCCTTCATCATGATCTTAAGTTATTCCCGTAAACGCTATATTGAATTTACAACCGATATGACACAAGAAACCTTGATGAAATGTCATATGAACGCTTTTAGTTATTTTTATGGGATGCCGCAACAGTTGCTTTACGATAATATGCGTACTGTGGTCACCAAACATAGCTTGAAGCAAATTCGTTTCAACAAAAAATTCGAGGATTTCCTCAACTACTACGGGATTATCCCTAAAGCCTGTAAGCCCTACAGGGCTCAAACAAAAGGAAAAGTAGAACGAGCAGTTGCTTATTTAAAAACGAATTTTTTGAAGCGTCGTCTACCTGAAACATTAGAAGAACTGAATTATGAAGTACGAAAATGGCTAGATGAGGTTGTCCATAAAAAAAGAAACCAAACTACGCAACAAACACCGAATGAACGATTTGAGGAAGAGCGAGGATTATTACTTGCGTGGAATATAAAACCTTTATACCCTATTCAACAATGGGAACTCCGGGAAGTGAGTAAGGATTGCTTGATTTCATATAAAGGGAATCAATATTCTGTCCCTTATCGATTTGTCGGACAGCGTTTAAAGATTCGGGAAAACGATGAAGCCATACTAGAAATTTATGATGAACACGAGTGTATAGCCACACATCCAGTGATCGATGGAAAGCGTCAAATGACGCTAGAAAGTAGCCATTACAGTGGTTTACCTGGAACAAAAAAAGAGCAGGAAATGAATCTAAATGGTTTGGCGACCCCAGATTCTCCTACTCCAACATCCAATGTCGTCCATCGATCATTGGCTGAATACGCTGCCCTCGAGGAAGGTGATTAATTGTGTACTCATTACTCGAAGAACGCTTAAAAGTGTTAGGTTGGCAGCAAACGGCACATCAACTAGATTCATTAGTTGAAAGTGCTTCTGCCAATAATGTATCATATTTTGACTTTCTTGACACGCTTGTGAAGCAAGAATGGGAGCAGCGAGAAGCTCAAGCACTCACAAAGCGCATACAAAAAGCAAGATTTCCCTATAGCAAAACGATTCATGATTTTGATTTTAGCTTTCAACCAAGTATTAGCGAGCAACGCGTAAAAGAAACGCTCACATGTCGCTTTATTGCGAATGGGGAAAATCGCTTGATCTTAGGACCGCCAGGTGTCGGGAAAACCCATTTAGCCATTGGTTTTGGCTTAGAAGCACTCGCAAAAGGCTATCATGTGTTATTTATGACAGCGGATGACTTAGGTGAACAATGCCAAAAAGCAGCTAAAAAAGGAACGATGAATTACTTAATCAATCGTCTCTGTAAACCGGACTTAATTATTCTGGATGAGGTCGGCTATTTTTCGTTTGATACTTTAACAGCTAATCTATTTTTTCAAGTGGTTTCAAAGCGTTATGAAAAAGGTGCGATGATCATTACATCGAATAAATCCTATGTAGAATGGGGAAAAACTTTCGGTGATGATGTACTGGCGACGGCGATTCTGGACCGTCTCCTCCATCACTCCGTTACGTTTAATATTAAAGGTGATTCATATCGCATGGAGGAAAAGAAAAAAGCTGGGATCTTCCCAACTCCTCCAGCGATAGAATCGGAAAAGTGAGGATTTTTATTCCGGCATTTTTGGGGAATTTTACGCCGGTATTGACAATATGATTCACCAAAAGAGGTTTCTAAACTTTATGAAGGATTAATTCAAAGACATGAAGATAATAATCCAGAATTTAAAAGTAATAAAAAAGCGATTTATATAGTAACAGGACAACATGATATTTTAAAGAAATATAATTCGAATTATAAAAGGCCAGTTGAATCTCGAGAGCAAAGAGTAGATTCTATAGGTTATTTATACAAAAGGATAATTGCCATTTTTCGGAAAGTAAGTAGTGGGAAGGGGGTCTATTATTCTATTACAGACATTAAAAGAAAATTGAATTCAGAATTAGCATTGAAAGTTGCAATGCAGAAAATAATTATGGCTATTGAGTCAGATTTATCCATTGATAATGAACTGGACAGACTTTTGGAGTTATATGATGGTGTCACAGAGATTTCTTTAGATAAAGATATGGTGCTAAAAGAATTAGAAACCTTAAAACAAATCAGTAAAAGTACCCCTCAATCAATTGGGAAAAATAAGTTAGGAAGAATACTTTTTGGAACTATTCATTCTGTAAAGGGAGAAACACATAAAGCTACTTTAGTTGTTAACTGGAAATTTGAAAGAGGCTTTAACGAAAGTAAAAAAGAATATGATGTTTTTGAGATGGTAGAAAAGCAATTACTAGGTGTTCCCTATAATGATAGTCTCAATATAAATGAAGAAGAAAAAACAGTTTTAGAATCTGTACTAAGATTAATATATGTTGCTTTTAGTAGACCTACACATTTGTTGGTATTTGCACTTCCTAAAAGTCAATTCGATGAAGATCTTAATAGAAGAATGAACTTCGAGCAAGCTGGATGGGTTATTCATGGATAGTCGTTGTTTTCGCTCACATAACATTGAACCACTTTGCTCATGAAAACGTGAGCCATTCCATTTCCAGTAAAACCACCGTCTTGATATGGAGTGAGAGGTATGACAGGCTTTGAAACATCCTGATGTGTCGACTTTTGAGCCAAATCATGCCTCTGAAGTCTCCATCACAAGACATTCCAGATTCACTAATTAAAAAGTTAGAAGTGGCTCAAAATTCAATTATCAAACAAAAGCGTAATCCCTAAGCAATAAAGCTAGCTAAAATCTGTTTTTTACAAAAACATAGGAAACTTATTTGCGAGATATGAGAATTTGATTTTAAAGAACATTATGGGCACATAGGTGCAGGATATAGTGGTTGTGTGTGTTAACTTCTACCGTATGTTATACAGTAGAAGGCCATGGCTTTCATTAGATGAAATAAGGGAATTGATAAGAAATAAGAGATAATCATTCACCTCTAATGTCTCCTGATGGTAAATTAGAAATGAGACTGAAAGATTATAATATAAGGACAAAATGAAACGGACAGTAGGTGAAGAAAGTGGATAATCCCAAAGAGATTCGAAGAAAGTACAATCAAAAATGGGGTTTTGGTATGGCACCACTCAAATCAAAGATGGAATACGAGTATAAAAAAGCTGTTTATAGTGTGTATAAAATTCTGACAGGTATCGTTAGTGCGAATGAAATGGATCTCGATGATATCAGTAAACTTAAAGGTTTGATCAATCGTTGCCTAAGACAAGATCAATGGGACTGGTTTACAGTTTATGCGAAGTTCGGTGAGCCTAATCCCCAAATATTGAAGTCGATACCACATTTTTTAACAAAATTACGCAGGGCTGTAAAAAAATAATATGAGGAAAAAATTGGTACTTCAGTTCAAAAACTTATCCAATTAAATGTAATTGAACTGTGCGAAATTTACTTAAGCAGGAAAGAGCCAGTAGAGACACAAACTAATTTTGGCTATATTTATATTCTTTCTCGCCGAGAAGAACCCAATGTGTTGAAAATTGGGATGACTAACAGAAGCATTGAAAAACGTATTAAAGAAATCAATTCTGCTACTGGCGTCCTCTTCCCTTTTTCCGTAAAAAGGGTTTTTAAAGTATAAGATGCTCAGTTGGCAGAAAAATTGATTTTCCAAGCTCTTGATGAATACCGAATTCGAAAAGATAGGGAGTTCTTTTTAATAGAATATCGTGAAGCAACAAGAAAAATACATGAATTGCTGACGGAGCATGAACTGCAATTAGACTACTAAAAAAGAGGCTAACAAAGGGTCTCTTTTTTCATTATTAAACAATAATCTTGTTCCTTTAATATGACAAGAGTGTTCTAATCGAAACATAAAACCGGTTATTAATACAATAACTATTGATATAGATAGTATTAAAAATATCGCTATAATTCCTAGTAGCAATATTTTTTGCAACATAAGTTTAAAAAATTGTGACAAGTCATTAACATTGATATGATATAGGTAAGAAGTTCCAAATAACAGAAGAATTAAATGATAGGTGGGATTTGAATGTAAAGTGCATAATATAGGTTTTGAATATAAATATGGAAGATCTCTAATGAATTTTCAAGTGATATGGATATTTTTGGACATAAAAGTATTGGCTTTGATAATAAGTATTAGCTTCTTTTTGAACAGAAATGCACAGAATTACAAGAAGAGTAACAGATTCAAAAGGCTTAGATTTGTTAAGGAAAAGTACTGAAGTAGGGATATTCTAGGACCAGTTTATTATTAGGAGGTTAGATTATGGGTTTTTTGGAAAGTGCGACAAAGAAAGAAGAGTATCCTATTTCAATTTCTGCTGTCCGAGGAAATCAATTTGGGCAAATTGTATATTCAGCACAGACAACAGCTGAAAATATATTAGCTATATTTGAAGTAGATCCTTCTGTACAACGAGAGTTAAATAGTGAACAGGTCGGTAGTTTGTCGACTTATATTTTAAGTCGTTTATTAGAAAATGAGCATACAATTTATTTTCCACCGTTTGTATTTTCTGCACGTGGTCATGGTAAGTATGTTGAAGAGGAATTGATGTACAAATTGACACTAAACAATCGAATGGCTGTTTTAGACGGTCAACATCGATTACGTGCTTTAGAAAGCGTGGCAGATCGTTTGAAAAGTTCAGCAAATCATCAAGATAGGCAATTATATGAAAAGTTAATTAAGGTTCCCTTGTCTTTACAAATTTATGAGGGATTAACTATTGAAAAAGAACAGCAATTATTTACAGATATTAATGCGAAAAGTACTCGAGTAGGAGCTAATTTGATTAAATATTACGATGAAGACAACATTACATCAAAATTAATGCGTGAAGTTGTTCATTATCACCCGACAATTTCAGTAGATAGTTTTGAATTACGGAAAAATCAAACACGTCGCAAGTTAATGACGGGATTAACTGTATATAAATTAATTGTAATGCTTCATAGTGGGCGTGTTATTTCAAACCATGAGAATTATGAATTTGAAGTGAGTGAATATGAAGAGCTATTTAAAAAGATCAACAAATTTTTAATACTGTTGACAAAATATATGCCTTCAAATGCTTATAAACGAGAAGAGTCAATTTATTTAAATCAGTCTGTACTGATTGGACTTGTAAAAGTCATAAGTAAAATTTCTCCTGACCAATGGGATCATTTCTTCTCAAATGTTGTTGTCTCATATGATTGGAGTCATCGAAATAAAGATTTTCATCGTGTACGGATACCATACAATCGCCAAACATGTCGCTTTCGCTTATCGCCTGGAAGTAAGGTGATAAAGACGATTGACACTATTTTAACGCAAAAGGCGAAAAAAGGAGGTTATTTAGTTGTTTGAATTAACTGGTTTTTTACATACCTTCCCTAATAATGAAAGCATAGGCGTTTTGACTACACAAATGAAAGTGAAAGATCTGTTAGATGTATACCAAATTGAGGACTCTGTTAATCGAGATATCAATCAATCCAGAGTAGCTCAATTAAGCAAGTATGTGGATACATTCGATTCTCCATCTGGTATATATTTTCCAGCCGTTATTGTAGCTTATGAAGGTGCAGATCCGCATTATGATAAGACTAAAGATATGTTCATTTTTCCACAAGGGAGAAACTTTGTTGTGTTAGATGGGCAGCATCGTTTGAAAGGGCTGGAACATTTTAAAAATACAGAGAAAGATATGAACCGTCTTTCTCAAATATTAAATTCTACAATTACGACACAAGTCTATTTTGGGTTTGACCGCTCGAAAAAACGTAGATTATTTACTGAGATTAATGCTACTTCTAAACGTGTTTCTAAGAATTTAGTAGTTCAATATGATGATCGAAATATAGTGAATACACTAGTTAACGATTTGTTAAAGGGGGAGCGTAACAACCCATTAAGACAAATGGAGGTGGATGAAGAAAAGTCACGTATTGTACGCCCAGGAAATAAAGCTTGGATGTCTTCTGTCCGTTTAGCGCGATTCATTTCATATTTACTGATAGGAACTGGAGAGATAAGTCGTACAACAAATCAACTGTTGGGAGAACATTATGAAAAAGTTTTCGCATTCTTACAACAATATTTCTATTTATTAAAAGAAGCATTGCCAGAAGAACCAGGTGATGTACACAAAAATATTTTGGGGCATGAAGCTCTTCAAAATGCAATTGCTGTTGTTTGTCATGAAAGAATTGTGCAAGTGACAAAGACAACGATCGAATGGAAAGAAGATTGGCAACAAGTTGTTGAATTTTTAGAGTATATAGATTGGAATGTTAATTCGCCCGTTTTTAAATCTCTACTTGTACCAAAGGGTGGGAAAAATTCTTATGTAGGGTTTGAAGATGTTAAGCATGGAGACGTTGTTACGTTGCTTCGTAGAGAATTAGATGAGTTGTTACAAGATGAGATTAAAGTAGTTTATGAGATTAATTGAACCTATTTAATAATTTGCATTGGTATTCATTGTAAGAGGTCAGTCATCAATTCACTAAATTGGTGACTGACCTCTTTTCAAATGGTTTTGATTAAAATGTAAAATGAGTATAAAGATCAAGTCAAAACCCCAAGTAAGTCATAGTTGACGTATTTTTTATTTCGCTTCGTTTGTTTATCAGAGTAGAGTAACCCTTTTGTTGCTAAAGCATTTAGCGCTGAACGAGCAGTGCTTGGGGCGATTTTTAGTTGTGTTGATACTTTTTTCACTGTTGTATGGGGATCGCTAAATGTATAGACCCATACTTTCTTTTCAGATTCTGTTTGACATCTCCGCAATCCGTCCATCGCGAGTTTATCTGCAGCATCTAGCTTTGTGCTAATTTTATCAGCCATCCGATGGCAAGCGGTTAGGAAAAATAATACCCAGCTACTCCAATCGGGCTGATCTCCACGTACGCCATTCAATAAATCATAATAGCGAAGTCGCTCACGTTCTAATTCCTCACTAACAAAGAAAATAGGTTGTGAAATAAGTTTTGACTGTACAAAATAAAGAACAATTAAAATCCGTCCTAAACGACCATTCCCATCTGAAAATGGATGAATCGACTCAAACTGTGCATGAATTAAGGCTGCTTTCACAAGCGGGTGACTGTTTTCGTCCAAAATGAAATTGCCTTTATCCAGGTGTTTTGTAGATCATGGTTGGTTGTATGGATGATCGTTAATAAAAAACTCCCAGTTTTTCATAAAATCATCAATTTTATTGGCGGATATAGGAATATAGGAAGCATCTTCAATCCGATTTGTTGGACCGATGAAGTTTTGAATTTTGCGGAACTGTCCGCTTGCTTGATTTGAACCATGAGCGCCCTGCATTAAGGTGACATGTAAATCTTGTACAAGCCGTGTTGAAATTGGATAACCGTGTCTAATCCGTTCAACTCCTTCAAATAAGGCTTACTGATAATCATTCACTTTTGTAATTTCCCATTTTGGATGACGATCGTCTTTTTGTTCGATCATATCTGTAAAGGTCACTTGTGTCCCTTCAATACGGGTAGATTGAACCGATTCACTTAATGAAAGGATACGCACTAGTTCAGCGCTAACGATGGAGTGTTTAAATTTTTCATCCAAACGACCAATTTTATTACTTACATCAGAAAGTGACTGAAATATTTTTAGTGCAGCATTATGATCAACAGCTGCTGGTAAAGGTATTAAACCTTGAATAGCCATTATCGAATCTCTCCTTTTTATACAGAGTATACATTTTAAAGATGGAAAATAAAAAAATCATCTTTATATGAAGCCCAATTTGTTTTAAGGATGAATAATGAGTGTTTTTATTTGAAAAGTGATTTTTAATCAGTAGGCGTGCTAAGTTAAAAAGCAAGGTTTATCATTGCTGGTTAAAAACCTCACACAACAAATTTTTAGAGATTAAAACATAATCTTATTTTCAGCTCAATATCATTAATATGAATGTGAGAAATATGGCGATGAAGTGTTACCAAGCAACTTCAATTCATAAATCATTTCAGAGGAGTGAGCAAATGGCCAAGATAGGAAAGGATGACTTTGTAGATGGGTTTGTTCCTCATCATAATCATGGTTCGGTTGATTATACTTCGGTGGAAGCGGGGCATGTTCATCAGTGTCTAGATGTCACATCTCCGCCTATACCGACTCAGGGGAATAACCATATCCATTATACGGAAGGGTATGTGGTCTTTGAAAATGGACATAATCATCACTATAAGGCTTATTCTGGGCCAGCAATTCCAGTAGGTAATGGCATGCACGTTCATTATTACGACTTTTATACGACTGAAGATGATGGTCATCGACACCATGTCAGAGGGGTGGATCAGCCAGCTCCAGGTAATAGATAGGGAATGGAGAGTTTAAAAGTATGAAGTATAAAGAAGAGTAACGCTTATCCATTTAGCGTTACTCTTCTGCATTTAAAATATCGATTTCCACAATAACATAAACCAATTTTCTTTTTCAACGGATTCTTTTGCGATGATGTCGATGGTGGCTGCCTTCTTGAGCTCTGGTGTTAAGTATTGTTCGGTTGGACCAGTGAGTTCCATTGTGCCGAGCTTTTGACCTTTTTCAATCGGTGCAACCATGCTCTCTTCGTTTAGGTGCAACTTGCCTTTGATTGGCTGGTCAGTTGTTTTCGGTACCATCACGTAGGATTTATCCGTTGTATCAATGGCTATCTTTTCTGTTTTTCCATCTTTGACTGTAGGTTTTTGTTCTTTAGCTGATAAGTAATCGGTTGGATTCATCGGTTTGCATTCCCATTGTTCAAAGCCATAGTCAAGCAGTTTTTTTGTTTCCATAAACCGCGCTTTGGAGCTTGGTTTCCCCTCTTTTGTTTCTCCACCGATGACGACAGAGATGAGTTCTTTGTCTCCGCGTTTGGCATGCGCGGTAAAACCATGTCCCGCTGCCTCGTTCATTCCTGTTTTCATCCCGAGGATACCTTCATACGGATATTTTCCACCAGGTAGCATTTCATTCGTATTTACCATTTCAATGACTTGAGTGTCAGTGACATGAAAGGTTTTTGTCCTCGTTGTTTCAATGGCAAGTTCTTCAGGGAACTCTTTTGTCAGGTGGTAAGCGAGCAAAGCAAGATCCCTCGCTGACATATGGTTTTCATCCTCAGGTTTAGTCCCTTTCACTTCATAGGGATGAATGTCTTTATTGTTTAATCCAGATGTATTGACAAAGTAAGAATCATGAAGCTTGAGTTGTTTTGCTGTATCATTCATCATTTGAACGAATTGTTCATCCGTCTTCCCAGCCATTTCTCCCAGTGCCCGACTGGAGGCATTAGCAGAGACTATCATCATGGAGTCATATAACTCTTTCAGGGTATATTCCTCGCCTTGATAGAGGGGGATGTTACTTAATCCCGGTTTTGTCGATAAAGTTTGATCTATTTCTTTTGCTTTGTATACATCATTCCATGAAAGTTTGCCCTCTTTTATTTGATCAAGTACGACATATTGCGTCATCATTTTCGACATACTGGCAACAGGAAGGGATTCATCTGCATTTTTTTGATAGAGAATTTTTCCTGTTTTGGCGTCGATTAAAATAGCGGCCTTCGCATGGACATCAAAAGGAAGTTGCGCAAAAGATGGTCGAGGTAATGTCACAATCATTAGGATCATGCATAGGAAAATGGCCAGCCATCTTCTCTGATGTTGTTTCATTAAGTTTATTCTCCTTTTCTATGTATTTAGCAAAAGTCATTATAACATACATAGGCCATAGTTTTGAAAAGAGCACAATACTAAAGTAAGAGTTATTTCTTTTAATTTGAAGAGCCTGTTTTCTGTTCAGATGTAAATATTTCCAATACGAAATATTCAAATAATATTTATGCAACTAAAAGAAGAGGAAATCATTCACTGTTTTGTCACATATGCATGTTTAATGTAGAAACATTGGGGAAAAGAGCAAGTATAGCTGTCCGTCATTTTAATTTTAAGGAGAGAAAAACATGGAAAAGAAAGTATTGATTATGACATTTGAAATGAACAGTCAAGCGTATGAGGCGTTTTCGAAATTAAAGGAACTCCACCTCCAGCAACGAATCGTTGTGGAACAAATGGCAATAGTGAACCATGATGAAGCTCACTCGTTTCAAGTAAAAGATTTTCTGGATATGACAGGAAATGATAAATTGATCACTGGCGGTTTGATTGGTATGCTCGTCGGAATTCTTGGTGGTCCGCTTGGAATGTTGCTTGGATGGACGACAGGATCCATTATTGGCGGCACGGGAGATGCTTCGGAAGTGAAAGATGCGCTCTCGGCTTTTGAAAAAACGTCAGACGCCATTTCTCAAGGAAAAACCGGACTTATTGTGATCGCTTCGGAATATGCGGAAGAAGTGATCGATCAATTGGTTCATGGTGAGTTAAATGGTGAAGTCATCCGCCTGCATGAACAATCTGTCCGAGAAGAAGTGGAAGCTGCTCGTCAAGCCGAAAAAGAATTACGTAAGGAAGCTCGAAAAAAGTGGTTTAACGAAAAGTTCAGAAAAAAGTCAACGAACTAAAATTCAAGCTGTCCCTGACTATGGAAAGTATGTCGAGGAATGAACACGAAAAATCCCCGTTTGATAAAATGGGGATTTTCTTGTTCAGTATAAAAAATCCTTACTTTGAAACAGATGGGTCTGCCTCTGTCTCATTGAAGTCTATATCCGTCAATTTCGTTCGAGAGAATTTAGTTAGAAATAGCATATAAATCAGCCCGATAGAGACCCATACGAGACCCGCGATAAGTGCATCGGCATGTAAGTGAGACCATAAAATCCCGGTTAATCCTGCGCCGATCAAAGGCATAATGAAATAAGAGAAAATATCCTTCGGTGTTTTATACCTTTTTTGTCGAACGACAAAGTGGGCAATGACAGAGAGGTTTACAAATGTAAAAGCAATTAAGGCTCCAAAGTTGATGACCGCTGAAATCAACTCTAAGCTTGGAGCGATAGCAAGTAACGAAACGGCCCCTACTAGGACAACATTAAAGGAAGGCGTTCGGAATCGTGGATGAATGTGACCGAATAGCTTTTTCGGAAGCGCCCCATTTCGACCCATGACGTATAACAATCGAGAAACACTTGCGTGAGAGGCAAGCCCAGAGGCAACCGTTGCGGCAAAAGCCCCTGATAGAAAAATCAGTTTAAAGGTCGTTCCGCCAACATACAAACCGATCTCAGGCAAGGTATCATCCGTCACTTTGAAGTTAGACACATCTGGAAACAAAGCTTGTGTAAAATAACTGCAAAGGAAAAAGATCGCTCCGCCAATTAGAACGGTAAGCATAATCGCTTTCGGCATGATTTTTTGGTCGACGGCTTCTTCACTATACATAGTTACGGCGTCAAACCCTATAAATGAGAAACAAACGACAGTCGCTCCTGTCAATACAGCAGATAAATGTACATTAGAGTGGAAGAGTGGTTCTGTCGTTAAAATCGTCCCCTGCCCCATACCATTAGATAATTGTATAAAAGCTAAAACAAGAAAAGAGCCAATTAACACCACTTCAAAAATAACAAGAAGAGCATTTAAGTTCGATGTTTTTCTCATCCCCCATAAATTGATGGCGGTAATGATGACGACATAAACAACAACCCATATCCAGGATGGCACATTTGGAAAAAGTGATTCCATGTAAAGTCGGATAATTAAGGCGTTGATCATTGGAAGAAGTAAATAATCTAATAAAGATGCCCAGCCAACAAGAAAGCCAAGATGAGGGCTAATCGTTTCCCGAGTATACGTATACGCTGATCCAGCACTAGGAAACACTTGTACCATTTTTCCATAACTAATGGCTGTAAACAACATGACAACTAAAGCAGCAAGATAAGCAAGAGGGACAACCCCATTGGTTGCTTCCGACACAATCCCAAACGTATCGAACACAACTGTTGGTGTCATATAACCTAATCCCAGTCCAACAATGGCCCAAAGCCCAAGCGAACGTTTAAGAGTGCTATTATCTGACATATATCAACTCTCCTTTTTATGTTTATTTGTTTGAATTTTCAGAAATATAAAGGCGTATTAAGGCAGCTGCTCCGTCATAAATCGATCTCCTCTCGTTTTAAATCGTGACTTTTTTCAAGTAAATGCAATTTTTGTTCCAATAGCGTTCAATTACGCACGATAGCAATGATGTCAGCAAATAAACGAATGATCACAGGTTTTATTTAATGGGAAATTTATGAATATATGCATAATCTAGTCTTGGTTGAATAGAGAAAGTGGTTGGTGCTGTCATTGAATCATGGTTAGTTATATGCCTGCCACTGGTGGAGAAGAGGTAAATGACAGGTTAAATTTTGTTGATCTAGTTGAGAATGGATGCCTTAATGGCCGATACTTTTCACTTATTCATCACCAGATAACCCCTTAAATTAGGTCATCTAAACTAGGTAATTTACATTATTTTATTGTTGGTGGATTGAATCTTTCAAATATATTATTGTCTTATATACAATATAGGATTAATATGGTATCCATTCTAGTATTTGTTTTTTAGACAAGAATCTATTGATTACGATAGACAACCATTCATGTGAAAAAAGAAATGCTAGACAAAATGATTGATAATAAAGATGGAGGATGAGATATGAAAAAAAGATTACCAGTCTTTGCTTCCGCCATACTAGCTGCTGCATTAATCAGTGCATGTGGAAATAGCGAAGAAGAAAAAGAAACGAAAAAAGAGGATACTGCGACTGCCACACAAGAGAATGAGGCAAAAGAAGAAAAGTCGGAAAAAGTAGAAGAAAAGGAAAACCAAGAAAAAAGTGAAGCAAAAGAAGGTTCTAATGACTTCTCGTCATTAATTTCTTATATGGAAAAGGAAACGGAAGGAACAACGAAAGTTCTTTATGAGAACAACGAGCCACAAGTACATAAAATGGATAAGGTGTCTGTTTCTCTAGATGCGTATAATTTAGTTGAATTAAAGGATTTTCACACTGATTTTTCCATTCCATTTAGAGACGAAACAAATGGCGGTGTCATTCTAGCTAAATATACGGTAAAGAATGAGATGGATAAAGACGTCTATTATATGCCGTCTTTGGATATTACTTTTACAGGCGCTGAAAGATATTATACAAATTATAAAGAATTAATCCCTGAAGAGGAGCAACTCCCAACAAAATTAACTTATACAAAAGACTATGTATTAAAAGCTGGTGAATCTGTAACCGGATATATTGCTTATCCATTTGGTCAATCTGATTTAACGAAAATTCAAGAGTTATCGACTGTAACGGTGATGGTACCTCCAGCGCTTTTAGAACCAAACCAATTAGATTCAGCTGTTGGTTCAGAGGGTAGATTTAATTTAGCTTTAAATGGCGATGGCGCTGAAAAAGTAGCAAGCAACGCAGCTTTTTACCAAGATAGAGCTACAACGGAAAACATGGGTGAAAAGAAGATGCTAAAAGAAAAGAGCGGCATCAATGAGAGTCACCAATTAGGAGATGTCAAGGTAGCGTTAGATGGATATCAGTTTGCTGAATTCACTCCGAATGAAGTGGAAGCTCCGCGATTCACCTCTTTTCCAAACGGAGTGGTTTTATTGACGGTTAAATTTCAGCTAGATAACAAAGGGGCTGAGGATATTGGCTTGTCATTACTGAGCTCAAAATTAACCGTTAATGATGGTGCTCAATACATGCTTAGTGAGGGCATGCTACTTAACAATGGGTATAATGACATCGTTAAGTCTGGAGAAGCTGGTGAACTTTTACAAGTCTTCGTGTTAGACAAGGAACAATACGATAAAATTTGGAAAGAGAAAGCTTTTGAGGTCGAAATCGGTCCAATGAAAAATAAAGAAGCAAAAGATATTTCTAAAGGGCAGAGAGTAACCTTTACTTTACCAAACTAATGGATTAGGTAAATACACTTTCTAAAGGAGGCAGCCTTTTCGTGGCTTGCCTCCTTTTTTAATGTCCTTCGAATTGCGTACTTCGCAAGCGATAAATAATATACCCAGTTTGAACTAGCATAAATAACAAAAATAAAGGAATGGACAAGTATAGTACTCGCTTATGCCAATCCATGCTTCGTTTCATGACCATTGCTGAAGCGATGAAACTAGTCAAAAAATTTATGAGCATCAAGATCCTCCTTTTTATTTAGGTGCCTGTCACTCCTCGTTTTTTGTCGAATCAAAAGGTAGGTAGTGTAGTCTCTTTAGCATTTGATTTCAGACACGGCGTGATGATAGCACCACAATCTTTTTAGATTCGCGGTCTTTTATACTTTTTGTGAAACATTTTCATCCTTTCATCCGTAAATATAGAGACAACTTTTGAAAGGAGTTCATTTATGGGAAGCATTTTTTTATTTTCACTGATTATAGGTTTTGTGTCTGCACTAATTCTTATTCCTATTTCTACGAATAAAAAAGAGGGGAAGCAGTCGGTATTTGGCTTTCTAATAGGGGCAGTTGTTTTATTCGTGCCTCTTGTATTTGTATTTTATTATGTCACGAATTTAGACTATAATTTAACGTCTGTATGGCCGTTATTGATTGTTGTGTCAGCGGTTGGAGCAGTGTTTGCTACGGGGACGGAGAGGTTAGTTAAAGCGGGTCTTTTCGCAGTAAGTTTGATCGTAGGAGGTTATTTCTTAACGGCATTTGTGTTCAATGCTGATGAAAAATTTAATACGGCAAAAATGGAAGAGAAGGTGGAGATTGAGCCTTTTGATGAGAAGGAGACACCTGCAAGTGTTCCTCCGAAATTTGCTCGTAACAAAATGAAAAAGGCATTTGGGCAAGTTCCGAATACGAGCTATTATGAACTTGGAAGATTACAAATTCAAAAAGTAAATGGGGAGTATGTTTATATTGCTCCAGTGGAGTTTTCAGGGTTTTTTAAATGGTTAAATGGGGATAAAACGCCGGGTTACTTCACAATCAGTGCCACCGATTCAACGGCTAATCCTAAGTTTGTGAAGGCAGACATGGAATATACTCCATCGGCTTATTTTAATAAAAATATTGAGCGGCATATTCGTATGAAATATCCGAAGCAAATTTTTTATGGAGAGCCGCAATTAGAGATTGATGATCAAGGAAAGCCTCATTATATTCGCACATATGGCGAATTTATTTCGGCACGTAATGGATTTAAGGTGAAAGGGATTGTTTCAGTGGATCCGAAAACGGGTGAAACGCAAGCTTATCCACTATCTGAGATTCCAGATTTTATGGACGGTGCTATTTCTCCTGAAGTGGTTAGTCTACAAAATAGCTATTATGGAAACTACGTTCATGGATTTTGGAATAGTAAATTCGGTAAATCAGATGTGAAGCTTCCTTCCGATGAAGGAACAGAAGCAAATGTCAGTCCGATTTTTAACGAGCAAGGCGAGATGTATTACTTCACGGATTTCACAAGTCCGAAAGAAGGGGTAGACTCGATGCTTGGGTACTCACTGACAAATGCGAGAACAGGGGAAGCAACTTATTATACTGGAAACTTGGAAGAATCATACATGGATTCTCAAGGGGCTTTGCAAATTATCGAAAAGAAATTTATTGAGAAGAAATGGGAAGGGCAAATGCCGATTCTATATAATTTCTATGGGGAAGCTAGTTGGTTAACGCCTGTATTGGATTCCAATGGTTTTCTGCAAAATTACTTTATCGTTTCAGCTGCAAATCCGGAAATTTCAGTATCTGGCGTCACGCCAAATGATGCCTTAAAGCAATATAAAACGGCGTTGCAAAGAGGAGGAGGAACGGTCGACGGAAGTTCCAAAGCAGAAGAAAAGCAAGTAAGCGGCAAAGTCCTAAGAGTATACAAAGAAAAATCTGGAGAATTCACGACTGTTTCTTTCTTATTAGATAATCGCCAAAGCTATGTCATTTCTTCGGAAAATGAACCAATGGCTATTTACCTGCAAGAAGGCGATCAAGTGAATGTGAACTACTTAGAGACAGGTGAACAATTCTTACCTGTAAAAAAACTCGTAATCAAAGGTTTATAGGTGCCTGTCACTCCTCGAATTTTGTCGAATGATTGATAGATAGATTTAACAGGAAAAGCATATTGAAAATTCAGATTTATGTTAAAGTATAATTGATCATAATTTACATGATCGGAATATTTATCAGGGTCGTTTTCATAAAATCATAATGATGACAAAAACTAATGTAGTTGGAGGTTGAATTATGCAAAGATACAGACGCAGAAATACTCCTGCTTTCACATGGTTATCTTACTTCACATTTTTTGCTGGAGTGGCTTTATTTAGTATTGGCTTATACAATGAAGATAGCTTGGAGCTTAACGAGAAGGGATACTATATTGCGGTAATGATTCTCGTAGCAGTAGGTGCGATTTTAACACAAAAAGTGACGAGAGATAACGCAGAGGATAATGAAATGATGGCTGAACAGGACAGAATGCAGAACTTATCAAATAAAGCAGAGTAAAAGGAAGGCGCTACGAATAGCGCCTTTTTTGTGTATAGGGGGGGCCTGTCACTCCTCGAATTTTGTCGTATATTTGTTTTTTGGTTATGAAGGAGTGTAGAGCATGAATGTCATTTATGCTCTTTCCATAGCTTCATGGGGTTTACTTGTCCTTTTTCTAATGGCATTTGGATCATTGTTAGAGAGCGTTCTTCTTTATTTTTTTGTAAGTTTTGATAGATCTCTTTCGATTTTCCCAACCCTACTTGAACAGCGTCTTCAAGTGAGCAGCAGTAGTATACGTTTTCAATGCCTGCAAAGTACATAGCTGTTAGACACATAGGACATGGCTCTCCACTAGCATACATGGTATAGCCCGATAGGTCGTTTGTTTGTAATTTTTCTTGAGCCTTTCGGATGGCTAATAATTCAGCATGACCGCTAATATCATATGTTTTGTGGAGTGTATTTACACCCTCTGCAATAATTTGCTGATCGTGAACAAGTACGGCTCCAAAAGGTTGTCCGCCATCATGAACATTATCAATAGCCAGCTCTACGGCACGTTTCATAAATGGATTCATTTCCATCCCTCCAATTATTTATCCCGCATTAACGGGCAGTAAGACCCCCACCTCAACATGGCAGAAGGAGCGCAGGGATGTATAGGTGGGGGATCAACAGCCTGTAAACGCCCGATCCATTCGGGCCTGTACGATGCAGGTTACAAAGGCGTTGCAACAGGACGTTGCGACTTTAGCCTTTGTTCCTCTTTTCATCAGTGGGGGATGAAGAAAACCCCCACTGATTGAAGGTTCACTTTATATAAATCGTATATCGACTTGCAAGATTTCCGAGCGGCTGCCGATTCGAATAGGGGGTCCCCAAAACCCGAAACCGGATGAAACGAAGGCGTGCAGCTGTTCTTTTTGTAAATAGCCCCAATCAAGCTCGTACATTTTTTTAGTAATCAAATGGTTTGGAGCCATTTGTCCGCGATGAGTATGACCAGAAAATAAAATATCAACGCCACTTTTTTGTGCTTGTTTTAGCTCAAAAGGTTGATGATCCATGGCAATGATCGGATAAGCGGGATCGATATCAGTCAGCAAGTCGGCAAAGGATTGCCTTTTTTTATCCGTTTTATCTTTTCGGCCGATGAGATGAAAGCTATTATCGATCGTTAGCTTGTCATCCATCATAATCTTGATATTGATTTTCCTCATCTCTTCAATAAATTCAGGAATTTGTCCACCATAATATTCATGATTTCCAAGCACGCCATACACACCTAAAGGAGCCTTCAATTCGCTCATGATTGCGCCCATATTTTTGCGGATAAATGGTTCAGGATCATCATCAATAATATCTCCAGGTAAAAGAATTAAATCGGGTTCGATCTTTTTTACTTTTCTGACTAATCTTTTTAAATGAGCGATTCCTGATAGTCTGCCAAAATGCATATCAGAGGCCATCGCAATGCGCAAAGTATTCCTAGTACCTTGTTTCTTTGGCACACTGATCTGATATGTTCGTACAATAGGGCTGTAGGCGTTAAATAATCCGTAAGCAAAAAGAATGATGAATATTCCAAGCACCACATTTCCAACGGCAAAAATCGCTGTGGATAGTGGAATGGACGCTAGTTTTAACAAGAACACAGCTAGGTCCGCTAACGGTAAAAGAAAGAGGCTGTATTGAATGACGGCCAACCAAACATAACCAATCACTCGAAAAGCCGATAAAAACTTCGACATTCGACTAACAATAAAAGAATAAGAGAGACAAATAAAAATAACACTATATGGCAACGGATTTTGGACATCAAAGGCCACCTTTAGCCATACCCATCCATTCCAGCCGATATAAAATAATAAACCATTAAACAGAAGGAACATGAGTATAAAATAGACCGTCTTAAATTTCGTCATCCGCTTTCTCCTTTGTTAGATTGTACTTGATTTTAACATATTTTAGATTGAAAAGGTGATGAGTACAATCGGGGAAATGGTCTATTGCTGTCTATCCTGCTTTAGGTATGGAGTATTTTTGAAGTCAACATTCCCAGATAGTCATAAATTTGAATCAAGATCGGCTAGATTATTATAAGCAAGAGAAAAAGCATATGACGTTTCATATTTAGGAAGTGATTTCACAGAATTTATCAAACCTTTCCTGTATAATGATATTATTTACTTATTATGTATATAAATTAAGTTGGTCGCAGAAGGGATGAAGGGTTTTGTCGTATTCCAATATCGTCAAAGGGACTTTGTTATTAAGTAGTGCCACTTTAATATGCAGAATATTAGGATTTATCTATTTTTTTCTTTCCAGCTGTTAGTTGGCACAGAGGGGGTCGCTTTATATCAATATGCGTATGGTTGGTATGGTGTGTTGTTAAGTTTTGCTACGGCTGGTATGCCTACTGCTGTATCAAAGTTTGTAGCGAAATACAATGCAATGGGAGATTATGAAACGAGTCAAAAAATGTATCGGGCCAGCTTGATTTTAATGCTTATTATGGGAGCAGTCGGCTTTTTAGTCCTGTACGGATTGGCTCCTTATATTTCAAGTTTTATTATTCGGTCAAAAGAGCCAAGTCAATCCTTCCTTGATTCACTGACATTAACAATGAGGGCTTTAAGTTTTGCTTTACTCATTGTGCCTCCGATGAGCATTACACGAGGCTATTTTCAAGGATTTCAAAAGATGAAACCGACAGCCTATTCACAGTTAATGGAACAAGTAGTTCGAGTGATTTTTATATTAGTAGGTAGTTTTTTTATTGTTCGTATCATTGAAGGGTCCACGAAATGGGCTGTTGCGGTGGCGACTTTTGCAGCGGCTGTTGGAGCACTAGCTGGCGTGTTCGTCTTAGTCTACTACTGGAAAAAGTACAATGGATTGAAGGCAGTTAGCGCGAAGAAAGTCTCTTCTTTAACGACTAGAGACATGTTTCTTGAACTATTCCAATATTCCATTCCTATCGTTATGGTAGGGGTGGCGATTCCTTTATACACTTTAATTGATCAGTATACAGTGGTTGATATTTTGACTAAAAGCGGCTATTCGGAGAAGGGAGCGAACAGAGTATTTGCCTACATAACCGCCTATGCTCAAAAGCTGATGATGATCCCGATTTCACTGGCGACAGGGTTTTCACTCAGTATTATTCCGGCAATCACGCAAGCTTTTTTTGATAAAAAAACAGAAGATCTCAAACAGCAAATTTTGAAAATCTATCAGCTATTATTGCTTTTTACTATCCCAGCGTCTATCGGACTAGCTGTCCTTTCTTATGATATTTTCCGAGTGATTTACGTCGATCCTCAAACGGCTTTAGAGGGGTCCCCTTATTTAATAACATCTGCTCCTATCGCGATATTGGCTGCCATGTTTATGGTTTCTGCAGCCATACTACAAGGAATGGATTTACAGAAGAACACGATTTACGCGACGATGGCAGGAATTATATGTAAGCTCCTATTAAACCCGATCCTTTTACATCTCTTTGAAGGACATGGAGCTATTATGGGAACGATGATCGGTTTTGTCGTTTCTAATCTCATCATGTTCGTCATCATTGTGAAATATACGAAGCTTCACATCAAGAGTTTATTAAAGAGCCTCTTTTTTGTGTGTCTATATTCCCTCATCATGATGATGAGCATTCTTTCATTAAAATGGGTAGGAACATTCATTTTAGAAGGAAATCATTATATAGACTCGCTTATTATTGTGCTTGTTAGTGTGTTTGTTGGCATCCTTGTCTATTCTTCGTTAGTCATGAAGGGTAAACATGCTTTAGATGCTGAAACGAAAATGATGATCCTACAAAAATTAAAGCTTAGTGAACTACATCGCCATTAAAATAGCGAGCTTCAAGTTCTACGCAACGAACTGTTGTCCATTGAACGTATACACATTTGGCGTGTCCAACACCACTACTGATGGAGCATTTAGCTCTTTCAGATACTTTTTACTGATATTAATGGCTCCATTTACATCTGCATTGATGACGGTTTGACATTCTTCGCAAACATAGAGACCTCTATGTTTGCGGTTTCCTTTTTTAGCATGTTCTTTTGAAGGAATGGGCTTACAAATAGAGCAAGTCTGTGAAGTATATTCCTCTGTAACTGTTTGAACAGCTATTCCTTTTTCCTCTGCTTTATATGTGAGCATTTGAACCATTTTCAGAAAAGGAAGGGCATGAAATTTTTGATTATTTTTCTTCCCTAAGTTGGCTTGTTGGCGAATCCCTGAAATATCGCCGATCACGATGGTTTCAATTCCTTGTTGAACAGCTATGTCTATTACTTTCTTTGTCATGCAATGCAGGATATGAAACGTCTGAGCTTTCTTTTTTTGGTAAAGCTGAAGGACCCTCTTAGACTTTTTCGGATATTTGACTCCTTTTGCTGACTGTTGAGCGTCGGAAATAGCTTGATAGTGGGCTATTTTCTTATGAAAATACCGTTCAACAGACAACCATTGACGACCAGAAATGATGTGTGAGCCACCTCGATAATCATAACAGGTTAGAGCATTGGCAACCCCTATATCTATCGCCATAAATTTCTCACTTTTTTGGTGGACCGAACGATCTTGATATTCTTGCGCTAGTATGACCTTGTACTCTCCATCAGATATTGGCTTCACTTCTACAGTTTTAATCACACCTAATTCAATATGATCAGGTACCGGAATATAGAGGAACTTCTTTTTAATGTGATACTTTTCTTTTAAATAAGCCTTTTGTTGGGCTGGAATCGACAGTCGAAGGGTTCTATCTTCTAGACGAAACCCATTATTCAAAAACTTAACATTAAAATTCCTTTGCTTAAAACGTGGAGGCTTTGGGTTTTCAATTCCACCTGATTTTTTTAATTCAAAAAAAGATTCCCATGCTTCTTGAAGAACCTTTAACACTTCTTGTGCTGATTGAGAGGGCAAGTTTTTGTACCAAAAATGGTTTTTTAGTCGCTTTTTCTGATCATACCTATTAGGAAATGGAGTATTGGATTCCTTGTTCCAGTTTTTCTTTTCATAGTTTGCGACATTCCATAGCTTTCTTGCCGCATAGCCCAACTGAAACAAAATCCGATCTATTTCTTTATTCGGCTTATATATAAAATAAGATGCACGAATCACATGACTCACCTACCTTTCTTCGGTATTTGATTGACCAAACGATAGGATAGTTAACATAGTACATCTAGTATGTTTAATATTGTATTTATTTTCCATAAATATATTATAGAATAAATATTGTATACTATCAATAAAGACAACTAGTATATAGATAATATAAGGAAGGTGGTCATTCATCTCCCCATTGAAATGCGGAGGATTCTGACCGCTTTATCCTAAATTTGAACGAGGACTTTGAGGATGGAATAATAGCCATTAATCGACAAATACAGTAAAATAGTGATAGAAGTATATTCTGAAGATTCAGAGGTGGAATCAATGGTTAATTTAGGAGAACGTGTCAAGCAAACGAAGCGAACTTTGCGAATGGGCACGCTTAAAAAAATTTTAGTAGAGTTTGATCAAGAAATTATGGGGCTGTCGGAGGAAAATCGACAAGCGAAATATGAAAAAATGTCGCAAAGTCCGTTTATTTTCTTCCGTGGTAGTGCCTATTTATTTTACTATGATGTAGCGAGTCATTGGTTCCCATACCATACGCCGGAAGATCGTCCGACGTGGATTCAAGGGGATTTGCATTTTGAAAACTTCGGTGCTTTTCATAATGAAAAAGGCAAGCTAGTATTTGATATTAATGATTTTGATGAAGGTTATTTAGGTTCTTATTTATATGATCTATTGCGTATGTCAGTCAGTATCGCGCTCGTTTGTCGCGAGTTAGGCTATGATGTAGATGAGCAAATCGATGTGATCGAGGCTTACTTACAGGCGTATCATAAGCAAATGATTCGCTTCCGAGATCGCAAAGATTTACCAGAAACCTTTTTTATCACGAAAAAGAAAGCGGACGGCACCATTCGAAAGCTATTGAAAAAGCTAGAAAAAAGAAGCGAAGCGCATTTATTAAGTAAAGTAACGACTCATTTTCAATCAGAGCGACAGTTTGCAGAGTCGGATGAAATTCGACCATTAAGCGATGAGGAACAAGCAGTGATTGAGCAAATCTGGTCTCATTATTTAGACACGGTTGTCAAAATGGAAGATGAAACGAAGTATGGGATTAAAGATATTGCGATTAAACTTGGCTCAGGAACGGCTTCTATTGGGTTAGACCGCTTTTATATTTTGGTAGAAGGCGGACAACAGGAAGAGGATTTAGACGATTTAGTTTTAGAAATGAAAGAGGTTCGTCTACCAATTCCAGCCTATTTCATGCCTTATAATGAAACCTTCTGGGAGGCATTCCCTCATCAAGGGAAACGCGTCATTATGACACAGCGAGCGATGCACCATCAAGCCGATCCTCATTTAGGATATGTGACAATTGATGGCCGTGACTTCTACGTTCGTGAACGTTCGCCATATAAAAAGAAGCTAAAGCTTGAAGCGATCAAAAACTTAGAAGATATGATTGAGACAGTGGAACAAATGGGTGGCATTACTGCAAAGGTTCATGCTCGAGCAGATGCGGATATTAATGAAGGAATCCTTCCGTATCATAGTGAAAAGGAAATTTTAAAAGCCATTGGTGAAGATGTCGATGGATTTGTCCATTATTTATCCCACTGGGCCTTTTCTTATGCGAACCAAGTGGAGAAAGATTACGAATACTTTATGGATCACCTTCGTGCAAAGCAGCAGTAAAAGGGGGATTGTCCATGATTTTGATTAGTTCCTGTTTAGCTGGAGAAGCCGTTAGATATGATGGGGCGCACTGTTTAGACCAGCCGTTAAAGAAGCTGATTGAAGAAGGCAAAGCGGTAATGGCGTGCCCTGAAGTGATGGGGGGATTGCCGATTCCGAGAGAACCGGCTGAAATCATTGGCGGAGACGGCCAAGATGTCCTTGAAGGCAAAGCTCAGGTTGTGACTAAATCGGGAAAAGACGTAACCGATATGTTTATCAAAGGCGCTTATCGTATGTTAGAAAAAGCAAAAGAGGTTCAGGCAAATGTAGTTATTTTAAAAGAAAATAGTCCTTCATGTGGAAGTAGCATGATTTACAATGGCGAGTTTTCTGGAAAGAAGATAGCAGGTAATGGCGTAACAGCCGCCTTGCTTAAACAACATGGATTTCGCGTGATTTCTGAGACAGATACGATCTGAAAAAACAGCGTCCGCCTTCTTAAGAGGGAAGGACGCTGTTTTTTATTAGTAAATCCCCAAATCTAAATTACTCCTGCTCGTTGTGAATCCGTTTCTCGCTTTCAGCATTGAAAAAGTGGGCTTGGTTCATATCAAAGGCTAGTTTGATCGTCTCACCTGGTGTAAATTCGGACCGAGAATGTAAGCGTGCAACGAACTCTGTGTCATGGATGCTAGAGTAAATCATTGTTTCTGCACCTGTTGATTCTGAAACGGTGATTTTTGCGTCAATGGTTGACCTCGGAAAAGCTTCCATAAAGGTCGATTCATAATGAATGTCTTCGGGGCGAATGCCGACAATGATTTCTTTTCCGATGTAGCCAAGCTTTTGTACTAAGTTCATCTTCTCTTGAGGGATGGCTAGAGATGTATTCCCAATCATAACTCGCCTTTTTTCTAGCTTGCCGCGAAAAAAGTTCATTGCAGGGGAACCGATAAAACTACCGACAAACACATTCGCAGGTTTTTCATATACTTCTTTTGGCGTCCCCACTTGTTGAATGATTCCATCTTTCATCACGACTAAACGAGTAGCCATCGTCATTGCTTCTGTTTGGTCATGGGTCACATAAATCGTTGTTGTCTGGATTCGTTGATGGAGCTTGGAAATTTCTGCACGCATTTGTACACGTAACTTGGCATCAAGATTAGACAAAGGCTCATCCATTAAGAATACTTTGGCGTCACGAACAATCGCCCGGCCTAAAGCGACCCGCTGACGTTGACCGCCGGATAAAGCTTTTGGCTTTCGATCTAAATAGTCTTCCAATCCAAGAATGGCTACTGCCTCTTTTATTCGGCGGTCTATTTCTGATTTAGAGAATTTCCGTAGCTTTAATCCGAATGCCATGTTTTCATGAACAGTCATATGAGGGTAAAGGGCGTAGTCTTGGAATACCATGGCGATGTCACGGTCCTTCGGAGGAACATTGTTCATATGTTTGCCATCCATATAAAAGTCTCCTTGAGAAATCTCCTCGAGGCCTGCGATCATTCGTAAAGTGGTAGACTTTCCACAGCCTGATGGACCAACAAAGATGATGAATTCTTTGTCGAGAATATGTAAATTAAAATCTTTGACCGCTGTCATTTTGTCATCATACATTTTGTAAATGTTCTTAAGCAATAGCTCTGCCATATTATGAATGCCTCCTAAGTTGGTGGTATTTTCTTAAGTTAAGCTTATCTTAAAGGATAAGATATTTGTATAGGCAGTGTGCATAACTCGCATTTCAAAACTAAATAACTCATGTATAAGAAGAGTTAGTATTTCATTCGGAAGGAAACCATGAAATGCTGGCTCTTCTTCGTTCGCAGAGGGTTCAAACTGCCAAAAACATGGTATTATATTTGTAATAGAACCAAAAATGGAGGAGGATATGTTATGACGGATTTGCAAAAGCAAATAATAGAAGAGCTGAAAGTCCAACCAACGATTGATCCGCAAGAGGAAATTCGCAAAAGTGTGGATTTTATGAAAGCTTATTTAAGGAAACATTCTTTTTTAAGTGGGTTTGTTCTAGGCATTTCCGGCGGACAGGATTCGACGCTTGCTGGTAAGCTTGCACAAATGGCCGTGAAAGAATTGAGAATGGAAACCGGCTCAGATAAATATACATTTTGCGCTGTCCGACTTCCATATGGTGTGCAACGAGATGAAAATGAATGTCAAGATGCGCTTGCGTTTATTAAACCTGATAAAGTCTATGGTGTGAATATTAAAGCCGCTGTTGATGCAAGTGAAGAAACATTGAAGAAATTAGGCATTGAACTAAGCGATTTTGCTAAAGGCAATGAAAAAGCTCGGGAACGGATGAAGGTGCAATATAGCATTGCTGCCGTGAAAAACTGTGTGGTTATTGGTACGGATCACGCCGCTGAAGCGATTACTGGATTTTACACGAAATATGGGGATGGCGGAGCAGATATCGTCCCTCTATATCGTCTGAACAAACGTCAAGGGCGGTTGATGTTGAAAGAACTTCACTGTCCAGAACATCTATACTTGAAAGTACCGACTGCTGATTTAGAAGATGATCGTCCACAGCTGCCCGATGAAGTGGCTCTTGGTGTGACGTATGAAGAGATTGATGACTATTTAGAAGGTAAATCTGTGCCCGACACAGCTAGAGAGCGAATTGAACAATTGTATATGAACTCTCAGCATAAACGACATATGCCTATTACGATTTTTGATGACTTTTGGAAGTGAAAAAACCAGCGTCCTCCGCAGGAGAGACGCTGGTTTTTTCATTGTCCTATATTTTTGACTTAAGTGAATGGATTCTAAATATTCTGCAAGGATTATTTGCGCCAAAAATTAAAGCGCTTACATTTTTCGCAAAAGTTATAGACGATTTTTGATTAATTTGTTAGAATTTTATGCAATTAGCTTGTTTTTCTAATATTAAGACAGTGGTTAACTATATCGATGGCAAGCTGAATATTTTTGTACGATTCGTTTGAGGTAATGGAAGCGGTCTCATTATAATGAGGTACGACTTTTTTTACCATAATGATGAATAAAACAACTTAGGGGGACACAATATGGAGAAATTTGAGCAAGTGATTGCTTCGATCACAGGGTGGATTTGGGGAATGCCAATGATTTTATTGCTGCTGGGCGGAGGGATATTTTTAAGTATCCGCATCGGTTTCTTTCAATTTCGTTATTTCCCGCATATTATAAAAGAAACATTCGGCAAAATCTTTTCTAAGGATGAGGCACCAGGGTCAGTGACACCATTTCAGGCGACCACTTCTGCGCTAGCTTCCACAATAGGGGCAGCAAACATTGTTGGGGTACCGGTGGCGATTGCTTTAGGGGGACCGGGTGCGATTTTTTGGATGTGGTTAGTTGCGATGATAGGAATGGCTTCTAAATACACAGAAGTGGTTCTTGGGGTTAAGTATCGAACGAAGAATGAAGCGGGTGAATGGACAGGTGGCCCGATGCACTATATTGAAAAAGGACTTGGTTGGAAGCCTGTAGCTAGCTTTTTTGCCTTCTTTTTGATGTTAGAAATTTTGGCAAGTACAATGGTTCAATCAAACTCTTTATCACAAACTGTGGAATCTGCTTTTAATATTCCACCGGTTGTAACAGGGATAGCAGTTTTAGTGTTGGTAGCGCTCGTTACATTAGGCGGTATTCAACGTATCGGATCAGTCACCGAGAAGTTTATTCCAATAATGGTAGGTATTTATTTAGTAAGCGCTATCATTGTTTTAGTTGCTAATGCTTCTGAAATTCCAGCAGCTTTTGCTTTGATTTTCCAACATGCTTTTACGCCTATATCTGCGGCTGGAGGTTTTGCTGGGGCTGGAGTTGCGGCGGCTATCCGCTGGGGGCTTGCTCGTGGTATTTACTCAAATGAAGCGGGAATGGGAACAGCTCCTATTGCCCATGCGGCTGCTATGACGGAACACCCTGCTAAACAAGGATTATGGGGGATATTTGAAGTTGTTATAGATACATTGGTAGTTTGTACGATGACGGCTTTAGTGGTGTTAACATCAGGAGTTTGGCAAGATGTACCGACAGAGAAAGCGTCTACAATGGTAGTTGAGGCTTTATCTAGTGTCGTAGGGGATAGTATTGGAGGAGCAATCATCTCTATTTGTCTATTCTTTTTTGTGCTATCAACGGTTGTTGTTATCGTATTTTATGGAGAAAAACAGGCGGAATATCTTTTTGGTCTTCGCTTTGCAAAAGTGATGAGATTTGTCTATTTAGCTGCTATTATCGTAGGGGCGATTGGTGGTTTACAGTTCATTTGGCAATTCCTTGATTTAATGCTAGCGATGATTATTTTACCGAACGTTATAGCTCTTCTATTCTTAAGTGGAGAAGTGAAAGAGCTGACTCAAGATTATATAAACAAATACATTAAAAAAGATAAAGGAAACAAGAAGCAACAAAATACAGCATGATTGATAATAAACAACGGAGAGGGTTAGAAGAATGTATAGAGAGTTAGAAAATTTAAATGTACAAGAACAAGTGGAAAAGTTAACAAGAACATTAGTGGCTATTCCAAGTATCAATGGGTCTGAAGAAGGTGAAGTGGCGGTAGCGGATGAGATTTTAAATATTTTGCGTTCGTATCCTTATTTTCAAGAGAATCCAGCTCTCGTTTGGGAACAGACAGCGATTGATGATGCATTAAACCGAAAAAATGTCTTTGCTTTTGTAAAGGGTGGAGTTAACACGAAGCAAACGATTATTTATCACGCTCATATCGATACGGTGGGCATTGAAGATTTTGGGGCACTTCGACAACACGCATTTAATCCAGATGAGTTACAAAGCTTTTTCAGTGAATTTGATCAAGATCAAGATGTTCAAGCGGATGCTCGTTCAGGAGAGTGGATGTTTGGTCGCGGATCTGTCGATATGCAAAGCGGTGCAGCTGTACATTTAGCTAATCTTCTCTATTTCTCAGATCATCGAGAAGAGCTGCCTGGAAACTTGCTTGTAATGTTTAATCCAGATGAAGAGAGTCAGCATGCTGGCATCAAAAGTGCCGTATTTGAATTAGAGCGTTTAAAGAAAGAATGGGATTTAGAATATGTAGCTGCTATCAATAATGATTTTATTACGCCGCAGTATGATGGAGACAATACAAGATATATTTATACAGGTGCAGCAGGAAAGATTTTGCCTAGCTTTTATATTTATGGTAGAGAAGCACATGTAGGTGACACACTTCAAGGAGTGGACCCTAATTTTGTTGCTGCGGAATTAACGAGAAGAATTCATAATAACGTGGAGCTATGTGAAAATATTCAAGATGAGATGGTATTGCCACCAACATGCTTGTTCCAGCGAGATAATAAATTTACGTACAATGTCCAGACGGCAACTAGCAGTTATTTATACTTTAACTATTTCTTATATCGTGACTCTGCTGCAGATGTCATGAGAAAACTGCAAAACATCGCTACAGAAGCTTGTGAAGAAATTTCGACGTATTTATCTAATCAATATGAGGAATATCTCAATCGAACAGGTCTTCCTCGCAAACACTTAAACTGGAATATTGAAGTGGTCTCTTTAGAGGAATATAGCAACGAGTTAAAGCAAAGAGGCATCGATGTTGAGAAAGTATGTGCCGAGGTAGTAGAAGAACATAAAATGCTCGATTTACGAATGGTTTCCTTTAAAATTGTAGAAGTGTTAAATGAGCTCGATCCGATTAAGAAGCCGCGCGTGATCATGTTCTTTGCACCTCCATATTTACCGCATAACTTCTTAAGAGAAGATGATCAAGCGGAGCAAACGATTTTAAAGACGATTCAAAATGTGCTTGCAGAAGCTGAAAAAGAAAATGGCGAAACGTTTGCTGTAAAGAAATTTTTCCCTTACTTAGCAGATGGCAGCTATTTGTCTATCCATGAAACAAATGAAGAGTTGCAAAGCTTACTGAATAATTTACCGAATCTCGGTCGACTTTATACGTTACCAGTAGAAGAAATTCGCCGATTGAATATTCCATCGATTAATATGGGAGTATACGGAAAAGACGGTCATAAATGGACGGAAAGAGTGTATAAGCCGTATTCCTTCGGTGTTTTACCAAAGCTTATTAGAGATACAACGATTAGTTTATTGAACCATGTACCAGTGAAAGTGAGATAATAAGAAAAGCTGCTGATTTATCGGCAGCTTTTTCAATGAAATCAGCGGCAAAGTAATCGATTGTTTATATTTATTCAGAAAATTTAATTAAATATAGAACAACTTGACCATCAGGTGTTATAGAGATAAAATGATGTCAAATTAGCTCGAATAAATGACTAGTTCCTTCATATATTTTCGATAATATGGATCGAAAGTTTCTACCAAATCACCGTAAATGATTGGACTATGAGGGCAGGTTCTTTGTGAAGACAACTAGAATTCTGCTTTCTGCAATGAAAGGGTTCTAGTTTTTATTTTATTTATATGTCGAGCGGTTCAGTGCATAACAAAGGAGTGGAAAGTGTGGCAGGAAAATCAGAATTGAAAAATCAAGAAATGATTCTTGTTTTAGACTTTGGAAGTCAGTACAATCAGTTAATCACTCGCCGAATTCGTGAGTTCGGTGTGTATAGTGAGCTTCATCCTCATACGATCACAGTTGAGGAAATTAAAGAAATCAACCCTAAAGGAATTATTTTTTCTGGTGGACCTAATAGCGTATATTCAGAGGATGCTTTCCATTGCGACGAAAGAATTTTCGATTTAGATGTACCTATTTTCGGTATTTGCTACGGCATGCAGTTAATGACAAAGCATTACGGTGGAAAAGTAGAAGCTGCTTCTCATCGTGAGTATGGAAAAGCTTCTATTGAAATAAAGAATGAAACAGCTCTATTTAAAGGTCTGCCAAATGAGCAAGTTGTATGGATGAGTCATGGAGACTTAGTTGTAGAAGCACCAGAAGGATTCTCTGTTGATGCGGTAAGCTCGTCTTGCCCAATTGCTTCTATGAGCAATGAAAAAGAAGGTCTGTATGCAGTACAATTCCACCCTGAAGTTAAGCACTCTGTGTACGGAAATGAATTGCTGAAGAACTTCGTATTTGAAGCTTGTGGCTGTAAAGGCGACTGGTCGATGGAGAACTTTATTGAAATAGAAATGGAAAAGATCCGTCAAACAGTCGGTGACAAGAAAGTTCTTTGTGCATTAAGCGGCGGTGTGGACTCTTCAGTTGTCGCAGTGCTTATTCATAAAGCAATTGGCGATCAGTTAACTTGTATTTTCGTTGATCACGGTTTGCTTCGTAAAGGTGAAGCAGATAGCGTAATGGAAACATTTTCGGAAGGCTTCCATATGAACGTCATTAAAGTGGATGCTAAAGACCGTTTCCTTGATAAATTAAAAGGCGTTTCTGATCCAGAGAAAAAACGGAAAATCATCGGTAACGAATTTATTTATGTATTTGATGATGAGGCGACAAAACTTGAAGGAATTGAGTTTTTAGCACAAGGTACGCTTTACACGGACATTATTGAAAGTGGAACAGCGACAGCGCAAACAATCAAGTCTCACCATAATGTTGGCGGTCTGCCTGAAGATATGCAGTTCAAGCTGATTGAGCCGTTAAACACATTATTTAAAGATGAAGTTCGTGCTTTAGGAACAGAGCTAGGTATTCCTGATCATATCGTTTGGCGTCAGCCATTCCCAGGTCCAGGACTTGGTATTCGTGTTCTCGGTGAAATTAGTGAAGAAAAACTAGAAATTGTTCGTGAATCTGATGCTATTTTACGTGAAGAAGTTCGCTTAAATGGTTTAGAACGCGAAATTTGGCAATACTTCACTGTGCTACCGGATATCCGCAGTGTTGGAGTAATGGGAGATGCACGTACGTATGACTACACGATCGGTATCCGTGCGGTTACTTCGATTGATGGAATGACATCTGACTGGGCTCGTATTCCGTGGGATGTCCTAGAGAAAATTTCTACTCGTATCGTGAATGAAGTTCCACATATTAACCGAGTAGTGTATGACGTAACAAGCAAGCCACCTGCAACGATTGAGTGGGAATAAAAACCGAATAAATATATTTTATTTTTGAGGAATGTTCGTGTTTTATATTGACGAATCAATGAAACACGGCTAAAATGAGAGAGAATTAAATCGATCTAATACATTACATCGTATAAAGTCGGGGATATGGCCCGAAAGTTTCTACCAAGCTGCCGTAAATAGCTTGACTACGAGGTAACAGGATAGATAGGTCTCTCTCTATCTTTCCGTCACCTATAGTCACGCTTCGACCGTTTTGGTTCGGAGCGTTTTTTTATTGGTTTGGGATGAAAAAGATGGAGAGGAGTTTACACATGAAGAAGTATTTTCAATTTGAAGAGTTGGGTACGAACTATCGCCGGGAAATTATCGGTGGCTTAACAACATTTTTATCTATGGCTTATATTTTAGTTGTGAATCCACTCACACTTTCTTTGCAAACAGTGCCTGGTCTTCCAGACTCTATGAGAATGGATTATGGGGCGGTCTTTGTAGCAACAGCAATTGCTGCAGCGATCGGTTCATTATTAATGGGGCTTTTAGCAAAATATCCAATTGCTTTAGCGCCAGGAATGGGTTTGAATGCCTTTTTTGCTTACACAGTTGTATTAAATTACGGAGTTTCATGGCAGTCAGCGTTAACAGGTGTATTATTCTCAGGAATTATTTTTATTTTATTAACGTTATTAGGTATCCGAGAAAAGATTATTAACTCTATTCCAGCAGAGTTAAAGTTTGCTGTTGGAGCGGGGATTGGTTTGTTTATTACCTTTGTTGGTTTTCAAAATGCCGGTATTATTGTAAAAAATGATGCGGTGCTTGTTGGGCTTGGTGATTTATCATCGGGGCCGACACTTCTAGCGATCTTTGGAATTTTTGTTACTGTCATTTTAATGACAAGAGGGGTAAGCGGCGGTATTTTTATCGGAATGGTTATAACGGCTATTGTCGGAATGATCGTGGGATTAATTGAGCCACCGAAAAGCATATTTGGTCCGATTCCAAGCATTGAGCCAACATTTGGAGTGGCGGTTGAAAATATTTTTCAATCTCCTTCAGAAATTTTTACAATTCAAATGCTGGTTATTGTATTGACGTTCTTGTTCGTTGATTTCTTTGATACAGCAGGTACACTTGTAGCGGTAGCGAACCAAGCGGGATTAATGAAGGGAAATAAATTACCTCGTGCAGGTAAAGCGCTTTTTGCTGATTCTTGTGCCACTGTAGTAGGAGCGATTCTCGGAACGTCCACAACTACTTCTTATGTTGAATCAACAGCAGGGGTAGCAGCCGGAGCAAGAACAGGCTTTGCTTCTGTCGTAACAGCTGTACTCTTCTTATTATCACTGTTTCTCTTCCCGTTACTAGAAGTCATTACAGCGCCAGTAACAGCTCCTGCTTTAATTATCGTCGGAGTCCTAATGGTTTCTTCGCTAGGGCAAATCGATTGGACGAAATTTGAAATTGCTGTACCTGCTTTCTTAACAATTATTGCAATGCCACTTACGTACAGCATTGCTACTGGAATTGCAACGGGCTTTATCTTTTATCCAATTACAATGATCGTGAAAGGAAGAGCGAAAGAGATTCATCCAACCATGTATTTCTTGTTTGTAATCTTTATCCTCTACTTTGTTTTCATTAAATAGTGACGATTGTTTATTAAAAAAGAAGCTACGTCAGATAGCTTCTTTTTTTATGAAATCAAATAGAAATATATAATTCTATAAAAAAAGCTTGCATTTATATATTGAGAGATGGTATATTTATATTCGTTGCTAACGATGAGATGAAGTTGTAAGGAAAACTTCAAAAAAAGTTGTTGACAACGAGAATATAAATTGTTATGATAATAGAGTCGCTGAAAACGACAACAAGTTGAAATTGATCTTTGAAAACTGAACAAAATAAACGTCAACGTTAATTCAAATAGCGAAGGCATCATTTAATGATGACCTAAGCAGGACAAAAAACATGAGCAAGTCAAACATCTTTTTGGAGAGTTTGATCCTGGCTCAGGACGAACGCTGGCGGCGTGCCTAATACATGCAAGTCGAGCGGACTTGATGGGAGCTTGCTTCCATTCAAGTTAGCGGCGGACGGGTGAGTAACACGTGGGTAACCTGCCTGTAAGACTGGGATAACTCCGGGAAACCGGGGCTAATACCGGATAAGTTCTTTCTCCGCATGGAGAAAGATTGAAAGACGGTTTCGGCTGTCACTTACAGATGGACCCGCGGCGCATTAGCTAGTTGGTGAGGTAACGGCTCACCAAGGCGACGATGCGTAGCCGACCTGAGAGGGTGATCGGCCACACTGGGACTGAGACACGGCCCAGACTCCTACGGGAGGCAGCAGTAGGGAATCTTCCGCAATGGACGAAAGTCTGACGGAGCAACGCCGCGTGAGTGAAGAAGGTTTTCGGATCGTAAAGCTCTGTTGTTAGGGAAGAACAAGTATCGGAGTAACTGCCGGTACCTTGACGGTACCTAACCAGAAAGCCACGGCTAACTACGTGCCAGCAGCCGCGGTAATACGTAGGTGGCAAGCGTTGTCCGGAATTATTGGGCGTAAAGCGCGCGCAGGCGGTCTTTTAAGTCTGATGTGAAAGCCCACGGCTCAACCGTGGAGGGTCATTGGAAACTGGAAGACTTGAGTGCAGAAGAGAAGAGCGGAATTCCACGTGTAGCGGTGAAATGCGTAGAGATGTGGAGGAACACCAGTGGCGAAGGCGGCTCTTTGGTCTGTAACTGACGCTGAGGCGCGAAAGCGTGGGGAGCAAACAGGATTAGATACCCTGGTAGTCCACGCCGTAAACGATGAGTGCTAAGTGTTGGAGGGTTTCCGCCCTTCAGTGCTGCAGCTAACGCATTAAGCACTCCGCCTGGGGAGTACGGCCGCAAGGCTGAAACTCAAAGGAATTGACGGGGGCCCGCACAAGCGGTGGAGCATGTGGTTTAATTCGAAGCAACGCGAAGAACCTTACCAGGTCTTGACATCCTCTGACAACTCTGGAGACAGAGCGTTCCCCTTCGGGGGACAGAGTGACAGGTGGTGCATGGTTGTCGTCAGCTCGTGTCGTGAGATGTTGGGTTAAGTCCCGCAACGAGCGCAACCCTTGATCTTAGTTGCCAGCATTTAGTTGGGCACTCTAAGGTGACTGCCGGTGACAAACCGGAGGAAGGTGGGGATGACGTCAAATCATCATGCCCCTTATGACCTGGGCTACACACGTGCTACAATGGATGGTACAAAGGGCTGCAAGACCGCGAGGTTTAGCCAATCCCATAAAACCATTCTCAGTTCGGATTGTAGGCTGCAACTCGCCTACATGAAGCCGGAATCGCTAGTAATCGCGGATCAGCATGCCGCGGTGAATACGTTCCCGGGCCTTGTACACACCGCCCGTCACACCACGAGAGTTTGCAACACCCGAAGTCGGTGGGGTAACCCTTACGGGAGCCAGCCGCCTAAGGTGGGGCAGATGATTGGGGTGAAGTCGTAACAAGGTAGCCGTATCGGAAGGTGCGGCTGGATCACCTCCTTTCTAAGGAAATTAACGGAAAGTAAGAACGCTGTTCTTACTCAAATTAACGACGCGTTTTATTTTGTTCAGTTTTGAAGGATGAATTCCTTCTATTTACTTGTTCTTTGAAAACTGGATAATATCGTATAAAGTAACCAAGCAATAACCGAGTAATCGCCATTTTAGGTTAAGTTAGAAAGGGCGCACGGTGGATGCCTTGGCACTAGGAGCCGACGAAGGACGGGACTAACTCCGATATGCTCTGGGGAGCTGTAAGTAAGCATTGATCCAGAGATTTCCGAATGGGGAAACCCACTGTTCGTAATGGAACAGTATCTCTGTCTGAATACATAGGACAGTTGAAGGCACACCCGGGGAACTGAAACATCTAAGTACCTGGAGGAAGAGAAAGCAAATGCGATTCCCTGAGTAGCGGCGAGCGAAACGGGAACAGCCCAAACCAGAAGGCTTGCCTTCTGGGGTTGTAGGACACTCTACACGGAGTTACAAAAGAACGGGATAGGCGAAGAGGTCTGGAAAGGCCCATCAGAGAAGGTAACAATCCTGTAGCCGAAATTTCGTTCTCTCCAGAGTGGATCCTGAGTACGGCGGAACACGTGAAATTCCGTCGGAATCCGGGAGGACCATCTCCCAAGGCTAAATACTCCCTAGTGACCGATAGTGAACCAGTACCGTGAGGGAAAGGTGAAAAGCACCCCGGAAGGGGAGTGAAAAAGATCCTGAAACCGTGTGCCTACAAGTAGTTAGAGCCCGTTAATGGGTGATAGCGTGCCTTTTGTAGAATGAACCGGCGAGTTACGATTTCATGCAAGGTTAAGCCAAAAAGGCGGAGCCGCAGCGAAAGCGAGTCTGAATAGGGCGAATGAGTATGAGGTC
>NZ_CP147405.1 GCF_037201805.1 Bacillus sp. FJAT-52991
TACCATTCCCCCCTTAATCTTTCTCAACTTTTTTATCTTTTCTATAAATAAAAAACTCCCTCAAAATTGATCTGACCCAATAAAGTTAGACAAATAATTTTAGGCAGCTTCTAAGACTTGAGTTCGGTATTCTACTGGGCTCAGGTCTTTTAATTTTGCCTTCATTCGTTTGTGATTGTAATACTCAATATAATCTTCCAACTCTTTTTCAAAATGCTCCATACTCTCAAACTCTTGTAAGTATAGTAGCTCAGACTTTAATAAGCCGAAGAAATTTTCAATTACGGCATTATCTAGGCAGTTGCCCTTACGGGACATACTTTGTATAATTTGGTGATCTTGTAATGTTTTCTGATACTTTTTCATTTGATAATGCCAGCCCTGATCGGAATGAAGAATGAGCTTATCTTCTGGTTTCAAACGTTTAATCGCCTCATCTAACATATCACCCACGAGTTGATAAACGGGTCTACTCATAACTTTGTACGCAATAATTTCGCCATTACACAAATCGAGAACAGGAGATAGATAACGCTTTTCTCCAAATAGATGGAATTCAGTCACATCTGTTACCCATTTTTGATTCATTTTGTTTGCGTGAAAATCACGTTGTAATACGTTCGGCGCGATTTTACCTACGTTTCCTTTATAAGAACGGTACTTCTTCATACGTACCATGCATTTTAAGCTAAGTTCATTCATTAAACGATTGATGGTCTTCGGATCATGTGTAAAACCATATTTCTTCAGCTCTTTTGTGATGCGACGATACCCGTATCGACCTTTGTGTTCATGATAAATCTTCTTAATTGCCTCTTTTACATCGGCGTATTTATCCACTCGGTTTAATCTTTTTTCCCAATAATAATAAGTGCTGCGTGGAATACCTGCGACTTCAACTAAATCCACAACGTCATACTGACACTTTAATTCGAAAATTACTTGCGCTTTGATTTTGTTTGTAATTTTTCCTGCATTTGAACTAAAGTATTCAACTTTTTTAAGTAAGCATTCTCCATTTCTAAACGCTCAATCTTCGCTTGTAACGCTTCTACTGATCCTTCAGCTGGTGGCAATTTATTTGTTTCTTTCTTCATAGATGGACGCCCCTTTTTCTTTGGTTTTAGCGCGTCCAATCCTTCTGTCTTAAGCAACTGATCCCATTTATGAATAGTACTGGGGGAAGAAATATTAAATGTGCTTGCAGTTTCTCGAAGAGACGCGCCCGTTTCGTTCATAAAATTGAGTACGTCTAGTTTAAACTGACTGGAGTAACTTGTATAGCCCTTGTTAAAACCTTCAATGCCTTGCGCTTCAAACAATTTCACCCAGGTAATAACTAATGATTTCACTGTGCCAATGCTTTCTGCAATGGTTTTATAACCTTCCTTACCAGTTAAATAACGTTCTACCGCTTTTAATTTATCGTCTACTGTATACTTAGACATAAAAACACCCCATAAATGTTAGTTTGGTGTCTAACATTTATGGGGCAGTTCAAATAGAGAGAGTTATTAATTGATATATACGATCCGCTTTTCAAATTCTTACAAAGCCATTTTCGCTTGCGATTATCTAGATAAAATTATCCTACCACAGCTCTCAAAAAAGATCTGGGTGCTTTCTATCAAATAAGAAAAAAATTTTTGCTAAACAACATATAATCAACCTCGAAACGACCCAATAGAGGATCTCTCCAATACAAGATGACAACGATGACACCCTCATATCTTTGTTATTAACCAGTGTTCCAACAAGATCCCAAAACTAGTAGTCCATTTATAAGGGGTTTAAGGGGACACACCAGTACGAGTTTTATAATTGCTTTTTCAACTTACGAATATACCCTTCTGATACTCCTAACAATTGACCCAATTTAACATTACTGCATTTAGGATTTTCCTCTAGCAACTGCTGTAATTTAAATAACTTATCATCTGTTTTATCCTGCTGCTGTTTTATATACTGTTCTCGTTCCTGTACGCCTTCCTTACGACGTTTCTCACGCTTTGCTTTAGTATTCCTTTCCTGCTTTTCTTGGCCGTCTATAATGATAGAGAAATGCTCCATTTCTTCTGGTGTGATCTCTAATTCCTCTATAATGGTTTCGCTCTTCATGGGACGTATGATTCCGTCCATATTCTGATACCACATTTTGTAGTCGCGTTTAGCGAACTCTTCAAAAAACTTAATGGCATCGTCATACGCATTACCAGCTGTACGAGTTACTTCTTTCACCTTTTGGGGATCAGCTAGTTTATCGTTTAACTGATAGGCAAATCCTAATGTTGCCTCTTTATTTTTAAGTATCAAAGCAACTGTATAAGCGTATATGTATGTCAATTTGTTTCTTTTTTCTATATCACCATTACGAAGAGCAACTAATTTTTCAAGATCATTTTTCTTACCGTTATTTAAGCTGTAGAGGTTCCTTAATCCCTTATTAGATGGTATAGTGACCAAAGTTCCTTTTCGTTGCTTAGACGGCTTCCTACGACGTTCTAGCGGGGTACAATAACTATATAATCCTTCCAAACTATATTCTAACGTTCTCCACATATCTACTTTGACTTGTTTTCCATTCTTACTATTTACGCTGTAAGGTAAGCGGAAAACACGTGTTACGTCCGTCCCTGAAGTATCTGCACCTAAATGCTTTAGTTCAGAAATGAATTGTGTCGTTATATATTGCGATAGGAAAGCCATTTTAGGGCTTGCTCCGCCGCTTATACTATAAATCAACTGGATTCCACGCCCTGAATGTATGAAAAGATTAGGATTCGGAATCTTTAAATCTATAATAAGTCTTTTTATTTCTTCAGTTGCTGCTTCAACAGAAATATTTAGTTTATAACAATCAATATCCACACCGATGTTCCTAATTTGTTTCAATGATTGAGCCGTTCTTGATCCATATTCAAAAGCGTTCAAGCTTAAATAAACATCTTTCCGGCGTTTATTTGCTTCTGCGATCAATTCTTTAAGATCATTCAAGCCGTAAAAATGATGTTTCTTGTTATTTAAACGGAATGTACAAACAAACCCTGTAATTTTACTACTGGATATGTAACATTCATGCCAGTCATCAATAAATGTCTCATGGTTGTTTAATATTGGCTGTGAATTTCCCATGTTTTTTCCCCTTTCCCTATTGGAAAGGAACGTGTACCTATGCTATGATAGAGGTAATAATTTAATAAAAAGGGCATGATTTGTCCTTTCCTAAAGGGTACACTAATCCCTTTCTTGAAGAACCTCGTCCGGTCGCCAAACTAGAGCGAGGTTTTTTCTATGCCTATTATTCTATCAAATTTTGGCGTAGGATGTGCAAAAAGTTTGATAAATGGCGTAGTTAACCCCTTTAAAATTCGGCGATATTGGTGTGTTCCTCGATATTATGAGCGGGTTTTGATCCTTTTCAAGGGTAATTTTCAAAAAAATCCCCCGATTTTTCAAAAGATCGAGGGAATGATATAATACCTTAACTAATATGTTTTAAGCTTGGACCGTCTTGTTACCAGCAAGGCGGTTCTTTTCTTTATTGGATCCAATAAGATCGTTAATCCATGCTGCCACTTCACTATAGCTTTTAGGTTGTCTATTGAAGCGGTCTACAAACATTTTGGTGTTTTGCGCTTCCGCTTTTGCATTCCATTCTTCCGCTGTCGGCTCAATCAAACTGAAAGTGGCCACATTATCACCTAAGCCTTGTACATAATGATTTCCCGTGAATTCAATGTTTCTTGCTCTTTTCAGTACTTCAATCATTTTCTGTTGTTTCATCACTTCATGCCTCCAGTGTTATATCGATTGTTATAGTTGAATTCATTGATATTTTTCAAATAGCGGTAGCCTCGTAAGAAGCCATGAACAAAATGATCTGACGCTTCCGCCCCTAATAAATTAGTGCAAGCATCTACATATTTCTTTAAAGCCTGCTGTTCCGAAGCGTTTAACATTTCCTTTAAGGGGTCTCGCCAACATTTCGGAAATTTTGTACGCTAAGAGAGTTTCATAAAAGATGTAGATGATACTTTGATTTTGGAACACCTTTTGGTACTACTATTTAGCCTTAATTTAGTTTAAATGTGATAGTACATAAACGAACGTTATTGGAACATTCTTTTTATACCAACGGTTTTAGCCTTAACGTACAATATTTTCGTTTTGCTGTCGGTACCCCATAATAGAATAACTTAGAAGATTTTTAGTTTGAGTCAGTACCTAACTCATTCATAATGTGATCAACTGTTTCATGCGGTTGTTCTACACTATTATCAATCCATAATCCAATATGCGGAGTAGTTTTTAAAAACTCTTTACGCAAATTATCAACGTCAAAGCCGATATAACCAGCCTTGCCTCTATTATGTTCTCTTTCTCGGATAACATCAGCAGTAGGAGTTAATACAATAGGTTCCACTTTCTCAGGAGCCATTAATTCAAGAATATACGGAAGTTTTTCACCATAGTAATTATCTTGTACAATAACAGTAAAACCCGCGTTGCTGTACCCTTTTGCAACTTCTGCTGTTAGTTGATAGCGCAAATCCAGTTGAATTTCGGCTTCTTCACTAGGATTTTCGCTCATTTCTTCTCGGCCAGAAATAATCATTTTACGAAAGACATCCCCACGTAAGTGTACTGACCTCTTGAATTTTTTTGCCATCAATTCTGCAACAGTAGATTTACCACTTGCCATCGGTCCTGTAATTAAATAGATCACTGAAATCCCTCCATTAGTTATTATTAATCATGTGCTAGTTTATTAGTTCGTTCTCCACTCGAATCACACTTTCTAAATTTCCCCATATACTAAAAGACGCGTTCCTAAATAAACGCACCGATTCTTAAATAGTTGATTAATTCAATTATCCTCTCTATTTTTTAATACCAATTATTTCAAAATCAGATAGTCAACTCAATCTTTTTTTTTGCCAAAAATAAGCTTACCTTACTACAGATAAGCGCCCGATTGCTGAAGAATATTGGGTTATATTTACCATGAAAAACCTTTAGATAAAGCATATCCAAAGGGGGAAAACTTCGTAACTTTTTTATAAACATCGCATCTTTTTTACAAACATCGTGACTTTATTTCAAAGCCACAGATCCATCAACCATGTATAAAATCCTGAATAAACGATAAAAAACGACTAAGAGCCAAACCCCTGATACGCATGGGTTTGTTTTTTTTAGTTACTTCCTAAAATTGGTCTTGTGTTAACTAGATTTGTATGGGGTATTCATTTCTAAATCCTCATAGGGTTGTAGCATTTTGACCGTTCTTCTCTTTTGGAAATTAGTTGCAAGTATTTTGTTTCTTTTGCATCAGAACAAAAGAATCTGTTAAACATTCCCTTTTTCATATATATTAAAAGGGAATGTTTTCATTTTAATTTATTAAATGTATAACAGGGAGGAAAGTAATGAAATTTAAAAAAATAAGTACTGCTTTTTTAACATTGATATGTGCTCTCACGCTTCCCTTTTCTACAACATTGGCTGAGGGAACAAGTAAATCACCACCTACATCTAAGATGTTATTACCATACGCATCTGGAGGGTGGGATCATGTAGGAACTTCTAAAATAGATAGGTGGAATCAGATAGGATGGCATTCAGGTTATGCATATTCAACTGGAGGAGACTTTCTGGTTTGTGTAGAGCCTGCAAACAATTGGAAAATGACCTATACGTTATGGGAGTATGATAGTCCTTCTTATTCTAAGAAAGTAGGAACAAGAACTTATACAGGGATCGGTTGTTTAGCGCCATTTCGTGGTATAGGAGCTTATGTTGATGGTAGCAATAATAAAGCTGAATTTTTTATTTCTACAACAGACCCCGAAGGCACTGGAGTTGCTACGTTCTGGGATTAATCGGAAACAAATTCGAATACATGATAAAAAGGATTCTAGTGCATAGTTTGGATTAAAAGTAGTTTATGAAAGTAGCAATCCCCTATATAATATAGGAGTTGCTACTTTCTTTTCTTTGTATTCGGGGTAGCCCAATATTAGTTAAATAAGCAGCTAAAAGGATCTTTCAATTGGAGATCCTTTTTCAGTACCGATAACATCGCTTATGTTAACTATTCTCTTACATGTAAGATTACTGTATTACACCAGTTAGCACAGTCAGTAGACGCTTAAAATCACCCTTTAAATCATTTTAAAGTTGTGGCCTTATTTTCAATAAGGGAAAATCAAAACAAGCCCCTTAAAAAGCCAATATGGAGCTCTCAGTGGTATATAGGGGTACCGACAGCAAAACGAAAATATTGTACGTTAAGGCTAAATAGTAGTACCAAAAGGTGTTCCAAAATCAAAGTATCATCTACATCTTTTATGAAACTCTCTTAGCGTACAAAATTTCCGAAATGTTGGCGAGACCCCTTTAACTCCTGGAAAGATTCCTCTACCTTTTTAGCGATTTCAGCGGAATGGCTAGAAAGCGGGATCTCTTTGACTCCATAATCTAAGTCTTGAATAGCAATAGGTCTGAGAACGTCCGTTATTCCTTCCTTATAGCATGCCACTCCAAAATGAAGTGTATGGTCTAGACTTACATTAAGTGATGTCTCATCAGCAATTTGTGCGATTGTGCTTGGGGTAACCATACTTCGTCTATTTACTCTTACCATGTTGAAAATCCTCCTCATTAGTAGTTGAAGCGGCTTGCTGCCGCTTAGTTGTGTTTATCTTGCTCTCTATTAATCTAGGAAGTAGCGGTCTGTGACGCCCTTGTAACAGGTTATTGGAATACACTGTCGATTTCGATCATTTATTCACTCCTTTCGTTGAATAATGTCGTTCTGTACACATATATTAAAACGATATTTGCGTTTTGTGAAACGATATATGCATTTTATATTTCTATTTTAGTTTTAAGATGATAAAATAGAACTTGAGAGGTGAGACAATGAAAGAAATTAATTTACAGGACATGAGTGTTAAAAATGCTATTCGCATCATGATGGAAGATACTGATCTCGATCAATTCCAAAAGATCGCTAAGGCTTTAGATAAGCAAAAGTCTTCATTTCAATCATCATTGGATCGAAACACAGTTCGTGTAGAGGACTTAAAGAAAATAGCCGCTCTGCTCGGCTACACAGTAAAGCTGGAGAAAAACGAGGACGATCAGTAAAACACTAATCTTGTACATATCACCAACAAAACAGCAATAAAAAGAGCGGCCGCAGCGCCGCTTTTTTTGTTATTCATCATTAATCATGCTTAACATGGTAAAATTTAAATTATTTGTAAAGTAAATAGTATAGGGGGAGCTAGCATGTTTGAAAAACAAAACGAAAGACCTTACTTGATCATTTCTAAAGAAGAAGCGGAGAAACAAATTGAGGAACAAATTCAAAAAGGGTGCGAATTTTACAAACGGGAAGTACTATCAAAAGGAGAACTGGAACAAGTTCTAAATGATGTTGAAAGATGGATAAGATATACATACGAACTACTTGAATCATTTTTTAATAACACCGATCCAGCAAAAGAGTTTAAAAATGCTGGAGACGCATTACTCATCTCTATCAAAAAATCAATTCTTACTGAAGACATCGAAGACCTCTTTAAAGGTTTCATTAAAGATTTTAAGTTAGATCTTAATCACTATCTAGAAAACTTACGTAGCCTACAGGAACGACTAAAATTTTATGAACGACCTACAATCGAAACCAAAGAAGATACCACAGCACAACATAAATTGCCTTCTAAAATTAATACTAACAAAGTTTTTATTGTTCATGGCCATGATAACGAAGCAAAAGAGACTGTTGCTCGTTTTATCGAAAAAATAGGATTAGAAGCAATCATTTTACATGAGCAAGCTAGTGCTGGGCGAACCATTATCGAAAAAATCGAAGCTCATTCAGAAGTTGATTTTGCTATTGTGTTACTAACACCAGACGACGTTGGTGCAGCTAAAGATAAAAAAGACAATTTACAACCAAGAGCACGACAGAATGTTATTTTAGAGCTCGGTTATTTTATGGCCAAGTTAGGACGCGGAAAGGTAGCAGCATTACATAAAGGAAATACTGACATTCCTTCAGACTATCAAGGTGTTCTTTACACACCGCTGGATACCTCTGGTGCTTGGAAATACTTTTTGGCCAAAGAAATGCAAGCAGCTGGAATTAATGTCGATATGAATAAAATTTAATCCATTACATAAAAAAAGCGGCCGTAGCGCCGCTTCAGTTTGTAGACAAATCGTTAATATACGACTTGTTTTTTATTTTGATGTAATTTATTTTTTAGCACACGCACCGACACATCTGATAGCATCACTTGTTTTCAGAGCAGCAAATTGAGTGAGTGCAGCTAAACAAACAGGGTTAGGACCAAATATACATGAAACAGCTGTTACATCAACTATTAAGTCCCTTAACCATTTTGGTACACCTGAACGACTCAAACACTTATCCATACAACTTGAAAAACTAGCTTTTTTACTTAGAGTACTGTTTTTGTTGCAATCATTAGTAAAACATTCTTGTTTTGCTTTATTAATATATTCTTGATAGTTGTTTGATTGAACATCTAATTTTTTGTTTTCATTAGTAATTATCCACCCTGATTCTAATTCACTTGTTTCAGCATTAACAATATAGTCAATTCTGTCAATTCCATCTTGAGAAAAAAGGACATGTTTTTTGCCTTTGTTTAAGTTAAGGACTCTTAAGAATTGGTACGTAACTTTGCTTGGATCAGAATTATCGACTATAAACGACATATACCCTACATTTTCATCTAATGATACTTTTTTACTTTTCAATTTGTAAATAACAGCAGTCATGTTTGTCTCAGGAAATAAATATACTTCTTGTTGATAGAGTTCTATGTTTTCCTTTTTATGTTTTTTAATGACTTCTTTTTTAGTACTACTTATATATTTTTCATACTTTTTTATTTCCTTTTATCAGTTATTTGAATAGATAATTCATTTTCTGAATTTTCGCCATCTGTATTCATAGCATAAGTAGAAGAGGAAACGCCCAAGACTAAGAGACACATAACCATAAATGCTTTAAGTACCACTCTCATTTTCCATTAACTCTCCTTTTTGTTTGATTTTTCAAAATATTCAATAATATAATATTATCAAACAGAGTATCATATTACAATATTTAGGAGGTAAATAAATGATTGAAACCAAACAGAAATTGTTATTTGTTCTTTATTTGATGTTAATGATTGTTTCTTTAGTAGCACTCTATTTAAATTCTTATACTTTTCTTTGGATTTCTTCTTCCTTGTCATTAATATTCATAGTTATATATTTATTGAATTTTAATAAAGGTTCTTCCCTAAAGATCATAATTAAAAAACCCCTTATTTTGGCTATTTCAGTTTGTTTTATTGTGATCCTAATATACTTTTTGTTAGATTTATTTTTTTCTCTCCCTGAATTCGAAACAACAATGTTGATAAATGTAATTACAACATTGTTTATAGGAACTTTATATTTCTTTCTTTATTCTCAATCCATCCAAAAAAATAAAAAAGATCTTTAATTAGATCTTTTCAGACTGTAGCGGCCGCAACGCCGCTCTTTTTTCAGTAGTTACTGGTTCTGTGTTTCCTCCTCCTTGCTAGCGCCAAAAAATGTACATGAGAATGTCAATCCAATGTACATGAGAATGTACATGAGAATGTAAATGAGAGATAGTCGATAAACCGTTGATACGAATGGGTTTAAACGCTGTTATATTTTTACAATGTAAATGAGAATGTAAATCCAATGTACTTGAGGATGTAAATCTTATTAGTTAACAGCAATATAACAACAATAACAGCAATATATAAATATAACGTCGATCTCTCTGTCGAAAATCCTTTCGACCATACCTAAAAATCAGTTAAAAAACAGCTCTGTTCGGTTTTTGTTCGGTATCGTTTCTCGAAACGGAACACAGAACGATGTTAGAACAGTATAAACCCAGTTGTATCAATGGTTTAAACGTTGTTGTAAATCAAACGGAGAACGCTTCATGGTACGAAGTCGGAACGAACCCCGAATTAAATCAAGAATTAAAGAATTAAAGAGAGAGAAGAAAGAGACTCTGAATTTGGTTAATCTTCAAAATATCCAAACCCATCTCCATAAAATGGACGGAACAAGATAACTCTTAACCAAGAAGGTTGCTGGACAAAAAAATTAGGAAACTGCTAATAATGGCTAAACGTCTATAAACCTCTCAGAATCACCTCTAACAGACTTTTCGTTCCAACCATACAAAATATCGAATGCTGATTTTAAATGCGTGTATCAAAGCGACAGGTGGGTTTTTGTAGTATCTCCATGGTTTCATAAACAGGTTGAAAGCGGCATAAACAGAGGGGATATTTTACAAGTTATAAAATATAAAAACCCCCTTCACGAATGAAGAGGGTTTATCGTTACATAAAGATTATCAGCAGGGCGGCAATCCTGATCTCTGGTAACTACCCAATGGGTAGCGCGTGGGGAACCTTTCCCACCTCAAATAACCTTTATGTAGTTAATATATTCAATAGTTTGTTCAAATAAACAATTTTTATTGTTCTTTTCACTTATTATGATACACGTTAAAGCTCTTTTTGTAAACTAAGCGTTACAATTGAGAAGGGACTTATTTAGAAAAAGTTGAAAACGGATGAATACGCTGGGTACGCAAGCGTTTTTGAATCTTATCTGCCCCATTGTCTAATATATAAAAAGAACTCATAAACAAACCACTCTCCGCACTCAATTTGATGGGTAAAATAACATGATCGTTCACTATTTTATATATTTCTACTGTATGAGGTTCTTTAGGGTTCTGTCCAGCAAAATCAGGAAGAGCAATCATACCTGGTATATGTTGATGATATGTTAAAAAGTCATTCCAATGCCCTCGCTTTTGCAAATGCTTCAACACACCTGGAGGCATGTATACTTCTAAACTGGCACATTGGATAGAATAATGATCAATAATACATTCAGGTATAACCCCTACTAATTGTGTCTCTTTGGCGCTAGGATCTATATTTATTTTCATAGCATTACAACCTTTTTTCAGTTTATTATCCCAAGTATAAAACAAAAAGAAAAATTCGTACATTTAGCTGTAAAACCTACTAAAACCACGCACAACCTACCGAAACTTTTCCATAGAATTTGATGAATCACTCTTCTCTATATATTTTATATACCTGTAGGTTGTAGGTGTAAATTATATTAATAATTCCTCCCTTTTCATCGAATGGTTTTTGATCTTTTAACATGACCTATCCGAACAATTTTATGTAATTCATCTATCGGCTTAGCTTTTAGAATGAATGATATATCTTTAGGCTCTACCTCATGGCCAAGTTCATTCAACTTCTCTGCTACCTTAACTACACTTCCAGTATAGGCGTATTCTTTGATGACCAATTTTTCAAGAGTATCAGTCTTATATGATTCAACAAGATTGACATATTGCTGTAAGGAGTCAATCTTTTGTTTAGCTTGGGCGACTGTTAAGAACTTGTTCATAATAACACCTCTTTGTATGGAGATTATGTCCATCACTCATTTCGACATAAAGGCAAATCTTCCTGTGTTATATTGTCAATTTCTTCAATAGAAAAATCCCAATATAAAATACACCTACAACCTACAGGTATAAATAGATCATTGTAAGTTGGAGCGGCCCCATCTATAATTATAATAATAATAAAAAGAGAAAAAGGGAGTGAGAGAACATGAATAACAAGAAAGCGAAAATCATTACTTTTGGTATTAGCAAAGGTGGTTGCTCTAAAACAACTTCAGCTGGTATCACAGCTTATTTATTAAGTCAGGAAGCGAAAGTATTAGCGGTTGATATGGATGGCCAGGGGAACCTTACTCAATTCTTAACCGGTGTAGATGAGTTGTGCGACGTATTTGAAGAGCGGACCATACTGGAAGCGATCAAGGAACGAAATATTGAGAAATACATTGTTGAGATCAACGAGAACTTACATATCGTTCCTTCTAATGATTATCTGGCTCTTTTCCCTCGTTATGTGTATACAAAAGCAACGGATGAAAACAAAAACCTTATCTTATCCGATACCCTTTCACCTATAGTGAACCAATATGATTACATCATTATCGATACGCCTCCAGCTTTATCTGAGCAGACGATTAACTCTATTTCGGCAAGTGACTATGCGGTGATCATGAATGACGGCTCAAAGTTTTGTTATGATGCCATCCATAAATTTTTAGAGATTTGCGTAGCCACTCGCGAGAATGGAAACCCTGATCTGCAAATTGCAGGTGTTTTGTTCTCGATTGTCGACCCACGAACGGTTGATACAAAGGCCATGATCCAGCTTATCGATGAAGAATATGATGGCTATCGCTTTGATACGGTTATACAGCGGAGAGCTGCTACCAAAAGATTAGCGGTTAATGGATTTTTTGATAATAGTGAATTAGAAAAAGGAATCGGGGAATACCGTGTATTCGTGAAGGAGTTGAAAGAACGTGTCCAATAAACAACAAGATATCTTTAATAAAATTAAAGGGAAAACAGGAGCCAATGCGTTTGTTCAAAAAATGAACGAGGAGAAAGACGCTCCGGAAGAAACGACTTCATTTGAGGAATTCATCAAGAGTCTAAGTGAAGAAGAAGCGGAAATGAAAAAGAAAAAAAGAGTGAACGACACACATGTTAGTCACACTGTTTATATAGACAAAGAATTAAAAGAAGCGATGGATCTACTCGCTGGCATTTCAGAACGTGGTTGGAAAACACGCTTCTTGAATGGGTTAATTCGGAACGGACTAAAACCTTATGCTGAAACTTTGGAGCGGCTAAACGAGGCAAAGAAACAAGAAGAGAAATTGAAACAAAAGCTTCAAAAAGATTTAGAAAAAATCCATAACAGGGATCAATAACCGCTTTAAATCAAGGTTTTTCTTAAACTTATATACCTGTAGGTTGTAGGTATAATAATTAAAAATAATATTGCCTTTTAAGTTGTTTTGATTAAGCGCGTCCTAAAAGGAAAAGCCGTCCTCTCCAAATTCAAGAGGATGGCTTTTTATGTAGCTTTCAAATAAAGTTTGATCAAAATATGCTCTTAACACGATTAATTGAATTATTCTTTTATAAAAAAATTCGATCATTTTTTAATTCTTATAAAAATCAAGTACCATTTATTCTTCCTCTTGCAACAATGGAATCCCCCTTTTCATCCAGATAAGAGGGATTTGGAGTTTTCAATGGATTCAATTATCTATTTATGAACCATTAGTCTTGTCTCTTGAAAACCTACTTTAGTCTGCTATGTTTGCTTCATTATTTTGAACATCATACTCAATATAATTACTTTTCCATATTCTTGTTTCAACAATTAATTGCCGATTGTCTTTCTCAAAAAACAAGCTGCTGCCCTCTTGATTTAAATATACCCAGCCTTCTCTCTGCATTCTTTTTTTTAGTAATGCATACTGATCATCAGTAGATTGTTCTTTCGAAAGATATAGTCCGTTTCCATTAGGGGATTTTTCAAGAAAAACAATAGAGTTATCTGAATTCTCAAGAGCCTGCAAAGCTTCTAGATTCTTGTTTTCACTATCTTTAACGTACAAAATCACTATAAGCAGTATAAGTAATATAAATCCTAATACACCATACAATTTCGATTTTCCGAATTTTATCATTCTTTTGCCTCCAAATTATATCGCTTACAATTCCAATTATATCATGAATGTGAATAGGGAGATGCCTATCAAAATAACTTATTATAAAAAGTTCTCAGGGTTTTACGCTCTTTTCTATTCACAGGCAAATAAAATTAAAGGACATAAGTACAAATTAATAACGTACTCATGTCCTTTAGTTAATTTATTTCGGAAAGAAATTTATGTAACAGTTAATTTTTGGCTTTATCTATCTCATATCCATATATACGATAACCTGCATTAAGCCAAGTTTTCACTGTTGATAATTCCTTTTTATCCTCAGTATGTTGAGTTAGATATTTTTGGTTAGCTGCAGAACCATAGTTTTTTGTAATAATCGCTGTGTGCTCAATGTCGCCATCCTTAGTGTAATCTGCATTTATAGCGTCGCCGGTTTGTAACCATGACGTATACTTCGCTATGCCTGCTCGTCCTTTCCAATGAAGATAAAAGTTATGGGCTCCTCCCCAACTATATGCTGGAACTACGCCATAATTCCAAGACGTAGTACTAGTGTAACTCGGCCCGTATTTCATTTTCATGCCTCCATTGTACAGAGCTTGTGAAACAAAATTCGCACAGTCATTCCAGCAACTTTCCTGTTTCACAGTGCAGCCTTTTTTAGCGGCATAATAGTCATACATCGGATTTCTTCCATCCCACCATTTATACGCATAGTCCCTTGCTTTGATTTTATTATATCCATTGGCGGCTGCTTGTGACGCGTCTTCTGGCTCTTCACCCTCTTCGGTATACGGATCTTCAGCTAATGTTACAGTAGCTGGTGAATCATCTGTCACCGTTGGATCCTCCACAGTATAATCAGCATCTGGAGAAATAGGTAATAACTCATTCAATTCAATTGTCTCTTGTTCAGAGAGTTCACTGTTGTTTTCTAGCTTATCTTCGAATTTACCAATCTTCTTGTTTTTATCGTAGTTTTCATAAACATCCATGAATTTCACGAAATCCACTACTTTAGCCATGTCCTCATCATTAAAACTTTCAAATTGAGTTCCTAAAGACATAACAAATTCTTGGTAAGAGGGATCATCTAGATCAGTTTTAAGATTAATATCATTCTGCTTCATATAGGTATTAATGATTTTGATAGCATCCTTATGCTTTACCAACGCATTACCTTTTTCTTTTATTTTTCCATTCGGAAGCGTTTTGTAAGTGTCAATATCCTCTATCTGAATGACTTTAACTTTATTTTGGTTAGCTTCATTTTCAGCACCCATGACTACACTACCTTGAGCGGATACAAACATTGTAAATACTGCTGCTGCTGTCAAAAACTTTTTCATAATTGATTCCCCCTTTTTTTGAATTAACTGAATATAAAGATAATCTCCCGTTCCTTTCTTTTGATTTCCACTTCTCAATTTTCATAACCACATATTATCTTACATGTTATATTTTAGTGTAACTGTAATATATAGTCAATATTTTTTGGTAAAAATTGTTGTTTTGATTTATGATAAAGATACTAGCAATTGAATAACTTACTTTTCAATAGTGGATGTAGTAATTATTGATAGTCTTAATTACATCTTTACGTAGCTTAACTAATTCTTTAGCGCTGTGTTTCGTTTCCTTGAAAATAATTTTTTCATCATTGATAGTAGAAATTTCTGATTCAACTCCTGTGATATTTGGCTCAACTTCAACCTTAGTTGTTGCCTCCACGTTGAAAGAAATTTGGAACGCCAGTAAAAAAGCAAGCAAAAAAACAGGTTTTTTTAAACATTCTCTCCTGATTCTTTCATTTACCATTTAAACCAAATATATCAACTGAATAAAGATAGTTCAATCAAATATTTTGTTAATTTTCTAAAAAAAGAGAGATTTCACAAAATTTTTACAATTGATTTAAAATCTATGATCATGTACCTTATTTTGTATGCTTGTAAAGTTAGCGAAAACGATAATGATAAAAAAACATCCTTTAAAAATTCACCTTACAATGAATTAGCGCCTTCAAACGGAGAAATAGAATTATAGTCCCTCACTGGAACAGATAAACCTAGTTATAAAGAATACTGGTTCTTCAACATATCATTTTGGAAGTGACTATACTTTAGAAAAAGGAGAATGAATCCTGACCCTATAATTTAATAAGAAAAACCGAAATGCAGATTATTTTGGTACATCTTTTTTCAAAACGGTACGACTTTGTTTCAAACCTACATTTTACGCGCTAAGCTAATATTCGATTAAAAAAGAAATATCCAAGCGCTATGTCTGCTTTTCTTAGCGGGTATACACATACTAGAAGGTTACTCTCTTTTATTCTCTTTATTAGTTTTGGGTTATTCGAGAAATGTTTTCTTATATTCTCTACTCGTTTATCTCGATTTCCGAATTTCTTTCCAGCTAAATAGGTTTCGTCCGGCAAAATGAAAAACACTGCGATCGTTGCATTTGGATTACTTTCAGCTAAATTTAAATACCTCAGCACTTTGTATTCCAGCTCATCTAATGATTCTGATCCAGTGTCAAGCTCAATATGAGCAGTCTTCATTAAAATGGTGTTCTCTTCTTTCTTTTCGGCATGCAAAATCCAATCAGCTACAACGCATGGAACATATTCGCCAGTAGGTTTATTATATGGCTGTGTTTTTTTCTCGACTGCTTGAAAACGGCTTAAACCTGGTATTCGACTAGTATTGTTGGTTAATTTTTTGTATGAAACCCACATTTTGTAGGGGCTCTGGCTCGGAATTAACGATTTTATGATATTTGACATATCTCTTTTATAGAACATTTTTATTCTTCTATAAAAATCTATAACAACCTGCTGAGTCGCAAAATAGTGATACAAATTTTCTTTTTCTAAAAACGTATATATCTTTCTTTTATTATAATCGGTCGGTAATCGTTTCGTTTGAATGAGTAGATCCACTCCAGCTGCGCCAACGGAAATGTACTTAAACCGCTCTCCTTCAAAACCGTCTACGAAGTTTTTTGCGCGCACAATCTTAAATTCTTCTAATTTCCGAATCCGATTTTTGAATGCATATTCTGTAATATCGTAGTCTAAAACGTAATAACAAAATTCATAATACTGAGTTAAAGTAAGTGCTCTTTGATTTTCTAAAAATGAAAGTGCCTCCACTTCTAGCTGTTTCAATTCCAACCGTTTTCTCCCTTTTTTAATTACTGCTTTTTCCATATTCAATCATCCTCTCCTCGAAAAAATTGTTCATAAATTCAATACTGAAATTTCTATTTATAATCGGCTGTCTTTTTAGTTCATTACTGACAGCAGCAGAGAGAAAGTAATCAACTTTATGAGAATAATGAACTTTACAGTTAACAAAACCTCATTACTCAGCAAGCCAGAAAAGTTCATTACAACGAAACTTTCACTTGCTGAATAGACGAAAAAACGACCTTCAGTAAAGAAGATCGTTTCGAATTTTGCTATTGTTTTTTTCATTCTCACATACTTTCTACGATCACTCTCAGAGAAAGTATGTGAGCGAATCGAATATTTTCGAAGAGGTTTTTTTGAAAAAATGTATATTTTTTTGTTAAACAGCTTAAGTCTCACTTACACTTCATTCATCATATCGCGCATTTCAGCTATAAAACTAGTAATGTGTGGACTGTTCATGTAGCCATGTCAGAAGAAACTCTTCTGTTTGACGCGCTGGGAACAGCCACTTTCGACCAACTCTAAATTTTTGAAAACGTGGATCAAAGAAGAAGTGTTCTTTGATGAAAGGCTCGCTCATGCAAGTTTGTCTACGCAGCTCTTTCATGTCCCAAAAGACTGTCCTGTTTTCGATTTCATCAAGGCGCTTTTTCATTTCTTCTTTGAATTGATGTTCGATTTCGTGTTTATCAATTTGCATGTTTAACACGTTAGATCACCGCCTTTTCTTGCTTTAGGAGAAGTTCAGCGATTTTTCCGAAGTTTGTATAAGATAATTCAGCTTTCAATCGTCCGTTTCTCTCTTCTTCGTTTGTTGGTTCGGCTGAACAACCGGCATAAACCTTTAATAATTTTTCTTTTTGTAACATCATTGCTCCCCCTTTGCCGCTGTAAGATGAATATTGTTTTTCGTACCTAATTGTTCGGCTTTCATCTGCTATCTTCCTCCCTTTTTTACTCTTTTGCCACCTAATCTCCTAGATATTTCGCTTCCAGCCGATGACTCACACAAATGTTCATCGAAACGTTCATACAAAAGTTCACTAACCTTTCTACTGACTATCTGTACCCGCCTGGCCAATCTTTTCTCCATTTAAAAAATTTGATAATGTCGGTATCTACAGTTTTTCGTATGTTCCATTATTTTGATAATCTCTATAAGCACTCAACACCACTAACCAGAAAGAAATACCTTTTCTTTTTGTTTTTTTGCTTTTCTATGTATCTAAACAACATCATTTATGAAGCAACAGTTCCATTAACGCTCTCTCTAACTCATCTGCAATCATGTTTAATTCCATCTTGATCTGCTCGTTCTGCTCCACCGGAATATGTATCGCACGATCTTTGTCAATTGTTAGGCTGAAGGATTCATCGTCATGAATCAGCCTAGCTAGTGACCTTAATCCATCTGCTTTATACGTTCCGTAAACAGCAAAGCCAGCCATCCCTCGCATGATAAAACGTTCACCATCGAAAAAACCGTCAATAATTTTCAACTCATCTATCATTTGTCGCTGCTCCTTTTTTAGAAGGCAATATGCTCCAAATTTATTATATGGCGTAACGTGTTCAAAATTTTAGAAGCGTGGTCATCTCTTACAAATAAAAGTCCTCTAATGATTTATCGATCTCATCCTGTGTAATTCCGATATATCGCTTTGTGACGCTTGGCGCGGAATGATTAAAGATTTCTTGAAGCATGGCCACATCCTTAGTGCGCTTGTAATAGTGATAACCAAACGTTTTTCTTAATGTGTGTGTGCCGATCTCTGTTAACCCCACTTTTTCCGCTGCTCGATTTAATATTTTATAAGCCTGTACACGCTGTATGGGCTTTTTCGTGCGTTGGCTAGGAAATAGATAGTCTTCATCGTGCATATTAGCCGTATATTCGTCTATTTCCTTCCGCAAAGTTGAATTAATGACAAATCGCTTATGTTTATCCGTCTTCTTTTCTTTGATCGTGATATGAGTTTTATTCCTCACGTCTTTTACCTGGAGCGGCAATAGATCACTAATTCGTAAACCTGTGTTGATGCCCATGACGAATAAAAAGTAATCCCTGTAACTATCGTGTTTTAAAACTAGCTTCACTTCTTCGATCTTTTCCTTTGATCTGATCGGCTGAACCTCATTCATCTTCAACCCCTCCTTATACAATATGTTTCTTTTTTTGATAACTACATCATACAATATGTTTCCTTATTAAACAAGGGAAACCATAAAAAAGGCGGAAAATGGCTTGATATCAAGGTTTGCAGCTGTTTTTCATTAGGAAACAAAAGATACATTGTGTTTCTTCTTTTTATTATTTTTCTCTTTTTATTAGGCTTGAAGTAAATTTAAATTTCATTCTCCAACTTTGGCGAGCCACCTTACATGAATGAGTGTGTCGCTAGCACAAAAATGTTAGGTAGTATTACCGGTATTAATACTTGTACGATCCATACAGTCCTTCATATGTAACGTTACAAGCGAAACAGTAAGCGGCCATTAGATGAAGCTATTATTTTAGCGGCTGTTTCACTACTTTGCTTGTAACGTTACAGTTTGTTTTGGACATAGAAAAAGCACCCCGGAGGATGCCCTAATAGTTTGAATTAACAATCCAGTTATCTTCTGGATACTCGTGAGATTCATTATAAAAACAAGTGATTTGTTTTATAGCTCCATCAATGGCCTCTCCTTTAGTATCAAAGATATTTCTTGAAGAAATGTATGGACTTGCTTGTTCAGGACCTTGATAAAAGTGACTAGTGCTATGAGAATAAAACCCAGTAGAATCCCTCTTAATTTTAACTTTGATAGTTTGTTCCCCGACAGTCATTTCATATTCGGCAACAATTTCACATAATGTTGAAACTTTTGGGTTGTTAGCTAAAAAATCTTTCAAGATTAACACCTCCATTCATCGGTATACTTCGACAAAGGGAGATATTATCCTTCAAATAGGTGAGGTAATTGTCAGTACAATTGGTTCTGGCGAAAAAACGCCACCGCAAGGATGGCATAAATAGTTATCATTAAAAAGAAAAAATACCTTATTCTCTGTAAATGCGTCTGTCCACGCTTTATATTTTACCAACCATCCATAATTTCTTTCATGACTTCCAGGCTCTGCTCATAGAACCAATACCGCTTTCCTTTTTCTTTACGACGCTCCAGCAACCTCATCCGCGGATCATGTAGAAACTCTCTTTCTAAGAAGCTTTTACTCATACACATTCGCTTTGACATTTCGTCAATATCCCACATAATCAAAAATTGCTGGAATTCTGTGTCCAGCTTTTCATTGAGGTGTTTTCTGACCTCTCTATGATTAATATTAATCTCTTCAGGTTTCAATGCCTTTAACTTCCTCCCACTTTTTTAAATGATTATGGAATTTGATCTTTCTTGAACCTATTGATCAATTAAATCTCTTTCTATTTTCTTATGACTAGGTAAATCGCCCACCCATCTTCAGACAGTATCAGCTGATTACATAAAGAGTCCCGGACCGGATAGAAACTGTTTCGGCTGCTCCAATTCACTTTCCCTTACATTTCCCTATACCCCACGCGTGTTTTTTTCAATCCATTTGAATAACAAGTGAGTAGAAATCTTAACACCAAATTTGCGATTGACGGGAAAGTCTGGACGACGCATAAGCTCTGCCATTGTTGTAGCACTACAGCGTAATACTTTCATTGCCTCGGTTCTCGTGAGAACTGGAGGAAGTTCATTTAATGAACTGATTCTTTCAACGAGCATTTCAGTTGCTCGATCAGCAATCTTAGCTGCGACTTGATCGATGAATTTCTCATCGTATTGAATTGTGAACATTAGACCACCTTCTTTCGGATAAATTCCCAAGTATATATAGACCTCATTTATCTATGCAGTATAAGCAGGTTATTCATTCATTAAACAAGCATACAGACCGTTTTAGGCTGTATGGTGCCAATGGTAGTCGCTTTCCTTGTACCCATTATGAATCCACCCTCTACCTGGGCTATCATCCTAAGTGACAGCTTTGTTTTTTCTATTTTGCTTTTTTACTCGTCCACATTGTAGATGAAACAAAAAAAGAACAGACGCTTTGCTGCTCTTTAATTTTGCATAAGGTGTGTCACAGTCATTATTATCTTATTTGATTGAGCGGAACTTTTATAATTAAATCACTTTTTCCGGATGCAATTTAAACCCTCTTGAGAGCAAATCTTCAACAATGTTCATCCGAATGGCAAACCCCTGCTTTTCGTTATCACTCACCACATAGTAAGCGTCAGGGTTTATCCTAACCGCCCCCGCTCCGCTTTGGAAAATAAATAGCCAGCCGTCATCTTGTACTTTCATAATTGTAATGGTCTCATAGAATCCGTGCTTCACAGCGTTCTTATTCCCCCATTTTGGATTGCAATTTCCGCGGTTCCCGACAGCTGCTTTATTGCCTGGTAGAAAACGGCCGGTCTTTGGATCCCTCTCCATTCCATCATGCTCCTTCACCGTGTTCGTTTCGGGAAAAATGTTAGCCTTTCTTAACTCTGCCAATCTCTTCTGAATACGAACTTCAGCGAACAATCTTGGCCCGTATTATGTTAGGTTCAAACCTTGCAACCGTGCTTCGAAAGAGGTTGCAACTATCGTAAAAAGGTTGCATCCTTTTATTGAGGTCCTTTCATTAAACGTTCCAAATAAAAAGAGCGCTCTAATAGTAACGTTACCATTCAAAAAGAACGCTTATACCAAAATAAAAAGCAAGCATTTGCAACAGTTTGTAGCGTTTAAAAACTTAGGTTTTCTCATACTCTGTAGCATTACAAAACGTCTCTTTTTAAGGCAGCCGAAAAAGCCGAAAACTCTTTTTATGGACTATGTTTATTCCATAATTCTTTTTTAGGGCGTTAGAAATGTGAGAGTTGTAGCATCAATTTCTGTTCATCGCTTCCTCATACAAAACCTGTAAGTGTTCCTCAAAACTCATGCCATGCTCTTTCTCTATCCACACTCTATAGCGTTTGCTATGCCACTTATGAGCGGCTGCATATCTCCTGACTGTTTGATAAGGGATATTGAACCGCTCACTCACATCTTTTAAAGAAACTCTGCTCTCGTATCCAGAATCGATAAAGAATTGCTCTACTGCATTCCAGTCGTATTTTCTATTCATTGAGTACTCACCATCTGAAGACTATTTTAATTTACTCGTATCAATCGCTTGCTGTACTGTATTAATAATCCGCTGTAGTTGCTCAGTTTTTCCTTTTTCAATAAAATGACTTGAGATACGGAGAAGAATCCTCTCAAGAGCTTCAAATTTTGAATATTTCTTTCTGCTCTCTACATAAATCTCGCATTCCCTAAGTATCTCAATACATCCGTTATCTTTAATGTGATAAACCTCAACCTTAGGCATCGGGTACCTCCTTTAAATAGCCGAATGTTAAGCAGGTGTTTTTATCTTCTGTATAAACCTTACAGCGCAATTTTTTATCATCGTCTTCCATTTCATAAGTGAAGGAACCTCTTAAATATAAGCGCTGCTTCCCTGGTCCTTTGAATTTAATTTCTAAGCAATCTTCGCTATAAAAAGACTCTTCTCCAACACTTTTAATTTCACCATCAAAATAAAAAGAAGACTGATTTTGTGTAAGCCTCCACTGGCATTTCTGCTTTTTCAGACTTTCTAGAATTGCTATGATTTCAGCGGTACAGTTGCTTACTAATTTCATTCAATCCGCTCCTTTTAGGACTGCCGGAAATTCCTCATCAATTCAACTAACTTCTGAAGTTGATTTTTTAGCTCTATTAGCTGCTGATGAGCTCTTTTGAACTTTCGTCGATCGGAACGGCTGGCCTTTTCATCTGGAATCGCGACAGGCATTAATTTGTCTATTTTGCTTTCCAGTCGGATCCGTTGCTTCTCCAGTTGGCTAAAATTCCGCTGCAGTTCTCTAAAAACAGCCTGTCCTCGAGAAGTAAGCACTCTATCTCCATGCATTTCTCTGAGTTTTTCATCAATGGTCATTTTCATCACCTCCCTTCAGCAATAAAAAAGGGATACCAGAATCAGCACAGTACCAGCTGCGCTAAAAATGGTATCCCCGGTTTTTCCGGTAGATCTATGTAGTTGTGTTCCATACTCACTCTTCAAATTTGAGGAGTGAGCGGCTACATCTTCCCTTTTTCAGTGTTCTCCCAAGAAGTGATTTTTCCATCGTGAGTCTTGGCAATAAAATGGCCATGATCAAACATTTCAATGCATCGTACTTTTCCTTCGCTAATAATTAATATAGTTGGTTCGGGGTCCATCAAATTTGCTGTTACTTGCATTCTCTGATAATCTATTTTAAATTTCCCGCTCATAAATGCCTCCTGATCCTGATTTCTCATTTTGCTCCCTCTATCACCTGCAAATTGGGCTTATTATATTCAAGGCTTATGACTTCACCAAATTCATCGACAGCTGCTGTATACGTAGGGATGGGGCCGAATGTCTCCTGAAACTTCTCGAACATTTTACCGCTCAATTCTTTGTTTTGATCGAGAGCCTTTCGCATGTCATCCATGTAAATATTAAATAAATAACAGTCCTGGTCATGCTCTATCCTTTGAATAAAAATCGCATCCTGAAAGGTTTTGTAATCAATTGCTTCTGGAAGAGCGGCTATATAATCCATAGTCTCATTTTTAGGTCCATCCCAATAATGAAGATCTCTGTTTAAAGATAATAACGACAAAAAGTTTGTTTTATCCATCTTCCACCCTTCAAAGAAAATGCCTGGTAACACATCTAGAAATCCCGATGTATCCGCAAAATCTAAGTTCAGCTTTAATAAGTTTTGAATTTTATGTTTGAGCCCTATCAATCGTTCTAATTGTTGTTTCCCTCTCTTACGAAGCTTTATTGAGATTAGTCCTCTTTCTAGCCGATCGAGATCTTTTAATAACTCTTTAAATCGAGCCTTTTTACGTCTATCTTCATTCCGGAAATAAACTAAATGCTTGCTGTATCTCTTCATCCAGACGATTGGATTATAGCGGCTGTAAGAAGTGAACTTCTGTATTACATCTACATCGAAGACTTCACGTAAATCCTTCTCAATAGCCTCATAGCTCTCATCACCATTTTTAATTGATACGCTAACTACCGAACTATACACTTTCATTTTCAATTCACTAAGTTGATCAACCGCTTTACGATGAAATTCAAAGTATTCATCTGCATGTTTATTAAATACTCTTTCGATTTCTGAACATCTGTTAAAATATTCTAGATTTATAGCCATAATTATCACACTCCACCTCTCAGAATCGTTTGTATTGCATTTTATTTGAACCTCTAGTGTTATTTATCTCAAAGAAGTTAATGGCCGCCATACTCAAAATTATGAAGAATAACGGCTATATAAAAATTCTCATGACGTTTTTTTGGTGATCTGCTATACTGACTGAAGAAAATATGTTTAATATTTCGTGAAAATCCATTGTTGCGAGCAATGGGTTTTTATTTTGCTTTCAATACGCCGATCGATAACTCTTTAACGATTGTGGTATAGATCTCTTTTAAACGGACATCAGACTCTATCACATCCATTTTGGTAGTGCTGTTAATTTTCGTTTGAGTAGTTCCAGCTGTTATTAAACGAGCTTTTAAGTTATTTAAGCGGATATTTAAATTACAATGGGCCCGCTCTTCTAAGATGGCATAACTTCTGTTTCTTAAATCTCTGTAATTTCCTCCAGAATGATATCCTGCTTTTTGCATCATTCGATTTATGGATTCTCTCCAACCTTCATCACGCTTCAGGAACGTTTCTTTTATCGTTGTAACATTATCTGTAAGCGACTTAATTTCTTCATCCCTTCTAGCATCCTCTAATTGCTTTTGGGCCATCGAATCAAACAAATGCTTAAACATTTGCAACTCCGGACTTAAATTCTGGATATCAGGTTGGATCAACTCTTTTTCCATCTCTTCAAACCTACTAACATATGCTGCTGTAAAGAGGATTCCTTTTTCTCCTGTTAACTTGTTGGCAACCATATCGCAGCCTTTTTTCGTTAAAAAGAAATGCGGCCTAGGTTTACCTTGCGAATCTGTATAAAAGCTTTCAAAGAAAAAATCAGCGAAAGCAAAATTGCTTTTACCTAAAATCCCCACATATTTTCTAATATCTCTAAGTAAATCTGCGTGATTCTTATCAACCATCTCAGCTACCTGACGACTATCTACTAGCAACTGGCCATTTCGATTAATGATCTCTAAACTATTCATGAGCACCCTCTGCTTCCGCTGCTTTCTTGGCCCAATAGCGTTCTTGAGCAGCTTTGGCTTTCTCCGGATGTTCTTCGTGGTACTTTTTTCGATAGTTTTTTAAGTGTTCTTTGTTTTTTCTCTCCACTTTTTCATGTACTCATTTCGCGCTTTTTTCGCCGCTTCACTTATAGCCATAGCAACCAGTCTCCCTTTCATTGAATTCTCAAGGTTTTTCTATAATCGTCCGTGAAAACATCAATGAATTTTGTTTTGTTGAACATTCGACTAAAGGTACGTTCTCCAATTGCTTGCGGAAGTTCTATCTCATTGAAATTGGATGTATAAATAGTCGGTTTTCCAATTCTGTTATTGACCACTTCGAATAATTTCGTCTTGCTCCAAGCGAACTCGTCCTTGCTACCGGTCTCACTTCCGACGTCATCCAAGATCAACAAAGAAAAGCGCTTAAGATCTTTAAAAATGTCTTCTTCTGATTTGCTAGCACCTTTGTTATAGGTTGCTTTGATCTTTGCCAATAAGGCTCCAGTTGTTAAAAATCCGACTGCAAAACCTTTCTCTTTCAACGTGCGAGCAATTGCTACGCATAGATGTGATTTCCCCGTACCGCAACTTCCCATCAAAATCAGGCTATAGCGGTCCTCTTCTTGATTTGCTAAGAAGTGCTTGGTATATTCAACAGCCTCTTTTAACGCCCTGGCTGTTACGTGATTCGTTTCTTTGTAATTTTTAAAACCAGCGTCTACTAAATCACTGGGGATCATTAAATAGTCCTTCATCAACTGCTCTCGACGATCTGAACTAGCCTGAAATTCTTGTTTTTTCATGAACTCTTGTAATTCTTTGGCTTTATTGCAATTTAAACATTCATCTGAAACTGATACTTCTATCCACTCTGTACTCTCCTGAAATTTATAAAGAAAAGTTGAATCAGATTCGCTTCCGCATTTGTCACAAACCCTACGCTGAGTTTTAACAGTAAAATCATCCCGATCTTGTAACTCCGGTACATAACGCTTAACCATCTTTTTATACAACCGTTGCATATCAAAGGCTTGATCCGCTTTTATCAAAAGTAGTTACCTCCTTGAAAAGTAGTTTTATAGAGCTGAAGACATTCCCTTGGTCAGCGAAGAATTAAAAAGGGAAATCCTCTTTCAGTGCTTCTAGCTCCTGCCGCTCCTGTTCTGTTAAAGGGGCCGGCTCTTGCACGCCGCTTGGTCGGCTAGACATTTCTTTAAATGACTTGCTATGGCTGCTGCTGAATTGCTTTTTGATCTTCCGCTCGTAATTTTCGTTATATTCCTTTACAGCGGCTAATGTATAAAGCTCTAAGTTGTGGAGATTAGAAAGAGTCTGATCGATGTATCGCGGCGGATTCTTTGGATGCTGTAGCTTAACCCTACGGATCGTTTCACAAATAATTTCTTCTGGTTCTTGAAATTGGCTCTTATCGATCCAATCATTAATCGTTTGTATGAACATGGCTCCTGGGAACGAACCAAAATGTTTTTCATATTCTTGAATTGGATTTGGCTTGTCCAATAGATCATCATCCTTTTCTTTAGATATTTCTTTAATCTTTCTTTCTTGGGTGCAGGATTCATCACCTGTTGAAGTAACCTTTTCTTCATCAGGTGCAGAATCGTTCACCTGTTTACTTTTTGTTCTACTCTGTATAAGCCAATCATCATAATTCTTGTTAAAAGTAATTCTTCTAGTTTGATTAAATGAAGCTGGTTGAGTTTCAATCAAAATTTGAGCTTTAACTAAAACGTTAATCGCTTCTTGGATATTTCTTTTAGAAAACCCAGTAGCTTTTATAAAAAAACTAAGAGCAATATCATGATCTTTCCTGTTAAACCCATAAGTCATTCGCCATACAATCATTAGCACAGAGAGTTGTGTCGCATTAAACTTTCTGCTAGACACTTCTTCTAAAATCTCATTCGCGACTCTGGTATAACCTCTCTCCAATTGAACATCTGCCATATCACCTCACCTACTTCATTTTTCCTCTGAAGTCTTTTGTTGCTTCACTTTATCGATAGCCGATAAGACTAACTGCTTTCTCTCATGACTCATTTCAGTTCTCATCCAATTACGAATTGTGTTTTCGTGTACATTCACAACTTTGGCGATAATCCAAAAAGGAATAGAGCCTTTTGCTTCTAGAACTTCATTATTCTCTCTAAAAACACTTGTTCTCATTTGTGAATACCCCTATTTCTTTATTTATTATTGTTGTTATTCAATTATAAAACCTTTATTATAAGTATATAAGGGATTAAAAAAGGGATTAAAAAAGGGGTGCCAAAAGGGTATGCATGAATTGTTTTCATTCCCAATAAGATGTGAGCGCAAAAACTACGTATTAAAAGATGTTTTCTATGAAGGGCGATATTTAATTAATAAAAATCATAAAGATACAAAAATCGAGATTTACGATGTTTTCGATAAACCTGATTTCATCCCATCGATAGTTGAATTGGTAAAAAGATATCGAGCCGGAGAAAATCCTTTCAAATTAGTTGAAAAATGGGTTACTGAGTGGGGATTTTGGAAATCTTGGGGGAATTTCGAAACGGAAACAAAAGGAGATTATATATATTCTAAGTTAGATATCTTTGATCTTCTGATAACATGTGAATCCTTTTGTCGGGATTGGGAACTCTGTAAAGCGATTATTAATCAGGATTTAGATCAATTGCAAAGGTTTATTAGAATAGAAGAAGCCGAGGTAAATGATGAGAATAAGTGTAAATCAAGTCATAAAATTTCCGTTTTTCAAGACGAGGTAAATCAAGAAATAACTTACGACATTCTACATTTTCCAGACGATATATTAAAAGAATACTCAATTATAGGTTCTCGCTATCTGGCGGATCGAATCGATATGTTTTTAGACAAGGTTAACTTTGCTTTAGATAAGGGGGTTATAACTTGGGGGAAAGAAACTAACAAAATACAACTTTCGCCGGTATTAAGGACAGAAGGTTTGTTTGAGACATTGTATCTTCAATTGTTTATGATTTTTAGTGAAAACGAAAAGAAAATATGTCCTGTATGTAATGACATATTTTCACCAACTAGGAGAGATAAAATTTATTGTTCTTCATCATGTAAATTGACAGCCAAAAGCCAAAGATACAGAGCAAGAAAAGCAAACCTTATCTAATTCCTAACTATATTTCTTTTTGACAATTCACGAGCGGCAGCAAAACGCAGCATGTCCTCTTCTTGTACGTTAATACTCAGCCGCTCATCATGCCTACGAATATAAATCTCACCGGCTGTTTCAACCATAATGCCCACTTTGTCATTAACCAGCCGATCCACTGCCAATTCTTCTAATTCATCCGGCACCAAAAAGTAAAAATCATGGCAAAAAGAAAGCTGCTCCTTCCACTTTTGATCGTTCATAAAATCATTTCGAGAAGCCTTAACACTTACAATCATTATCTGAGATGCGTCAAATGCTATCATATCGGCTTTAATTCCATTCATAAGGGTAAAACCTTCAACCACCACATAACCACGCTCAAACAGCCAGATAAGCGCCTTATTTTTTAAATACTTATATTTCTTTAGCTCCTCCACTGAAAAAATATTCGTAGCATCTGCCATTTTGCCATAGGATGAGGTCTGAGAACGCTTCAAACTCTCTATTTGAGCTTGCAAATCCCGTTGCTCTTTCTTAATCCGCTGCATTGCCTTTTGAGAATCCTGAAGTACTTCTGACAAGCTCAAAGCACGATCAATCCGCTCATCCTCGTTCACTGAACCCCCACTTCTCCTTAAATTAGTAATCATGGCCACCAAAGTTTCCAAGTCTTTAACTAAGTAAACAGAAAAAGCTTCATCGTACTCTAAAGCACCATTCTCAAGAAGATCCTTAATCAAATCTGTACTCAACTCTTTAACCAACACTAAATAACCATCTTTTAAGCCTAAAAGAGAGCTCAAGACCCGTCTAATACCCGCTGGATACCCTTCTAACATAGTTACTTGCTTTTTAGCCTCGTCCTGGAGGATCTGCATAAGCTTCTTCTCTTGCTGCAACTCTTTCTCTTTTTTCTCCAAAGCCAATATCTCTTCAGAAGAAGCTTCCTTAAACCCATAGATCCGCTCTCGCTTCTCCTTCAAATCTTGAATCAATAGCTCCAGTTCTTTTCGCTGCATATCTTCAGTAACAAATGCTAGTACCTCAGAAATCCCCTCCCAATCCTTTTTTCGAAACAATGGACCAAGAGAAAGAGCTTTTATACCAAGTAGATCTATACGCTGCACTAGCTCTGTTTTTAACTGCGAACGTGCCTCTTCTAACATATTTCTGTAACGTGAAAGCTTCTTAACCTGATCCAAAGACACTGGATAATTCCCTGGAACATCAGACACCTTCATTCCCAAATCCAAATCCCTCATAATTCGAAGGCTCAATGGATCTCTCCCTGTAATAGTTGCTTTCATATTTCTAACCTCCCTAAACAAGTGCACCGGGCACCTATTAAAGAGAGTATAAAAATATAAAGTGAATAAAGCAATAAAAACAAGAGTCCAACACCCCTACCCTCTTCTGGGCTACATCTA
>NZ_CP147406.1 GCF_037201805.1 Bacillus sp. FJAT-52991
TTTTCACCATGTTCGGAAGTTAATTGTCCAAAAATAGCACTTTTGGACATGTTCATTGTTTTTGCGTACGATTCAGCTTTTTTCAAAGCAGACTTATATTCTTTAGGAACGTCATCCTCTACCTTCGTAGCTTCTTCTTTCGGTTCCTCTTCTTTCTCCTTTGGCTCATCCTTTGCCGGTTCAGTAACAGCCTGAGTGCTTTCCTCTTTGTTTGCGTCCGTTTTATCATCATCGTTGCCGGTGACAGAAGCCACAATAATCACCGCAATCAACCAAACCCACCATTTTTTATAGAATGGTTTTTTCTGTTTTTGTTCTTTCTCCATTTCCCGTATCCCCTTTATGTAGTTTCGTATAAAATTATACCATATAAATCCAGTAGAAAAGTATCATTCTTCTAGTCTGGCTTGGCGTTGTAAATCTGCATTTTCCTGACGTTACCCCATTTAGAGTTTAAAAGTAACGTGATTATTTGTAGAAAAGACAAGTTTAAAAAGCAACGGAAAAATACAATTGAAAACGATTTCGAACTTCCAAAGGCAGCAACAGTCTCGGAAATTGCTGAAATGATAGGCAAATCAAGGGAAAAAACTTCTTTAATAATGAACTCTTTAAAAAGAAAGAGATTCTTTTAAATCCCGAAGGGGCAGGACAAATCACTGAAAATGGACGTACTGTAAGCCCTAGAACGTGGATTGTAAATCCTTATATTATGATCTACTTACCAAAGGATACAAGTAACTACGTACATGCTGGAACTTATTATAATTCTGGATGGTTAGCACGCGCCACTTCTAATGTATCTGGACAACATAGAACAAACTGGAATATACAATTTAATGCAGCATACAAAGACAAGTATCCGGCAGCGCAATGGAGCCGAATTGCCCAACATGAAATAGGACACATATTTGGGTTAAAAGATTTATATAATTCGGTGAATTATAACCGTTTAATGTGGAAATCTGGTGGACATTATGCTGGTTTAACACAAAATGAAAAATATGGATTGGCTCATATATGGGGGTATTAAGCATGAAGAAAAAGGGTAAATATTTATTATCATTTGTGGGTTTATCTTTATTGTCTCTTGGGATATACGGATTTTACGGTAATGAACAACAAAATACTGTTATCAAAGAGTCACCAAATCTTGAAACAAAGCCATTAGACCTTAAAACACAGGTTGCTGAAGGTGAGTCTAAAATGGTCATGGAAGCAACATTTCCTTCGTATAATTTTGAAGAGCTAAATCAATTAGCAGATTTAATTATTGAAGGAAAACCGACTGCAGTATTAGATAGTTATATGGTCGATGAAGATGTGCCTTTCACAAAATTCGCATTTAAAGTTAACAAAGTTTATAAAGGAAATACTGATATCAAAGAGATTGAATTTCTACAAGATGGAAACAGTGAATTATCATTTGAGGAACATCCATTATTAAAAATTGGCGACAAATATATTTTATTTTTGAGAAAATCTGAAATAGGTGATTTAATAATGGTCGGCGGACCAAGCGGTAAATTTGAATATAAAAAGTCTTTAAAAGTGTATGAAGATGTTTCAGGCGTCCAATTGGATGAAGATTTAAAACTTAAATCAAATAAGGAGCAGTTATAATGAAAAAAACATTAGCAACTACTGTACTTGCTTTATTATTTGTGACAGGTTGTTCCAGTACTGAGGAGCCTAATACTAGTACTAAAGAGTCAAATAATAGTGTTGAAGAAAAACCTGGTACCGGTGATACCGATAAAGAAACAAATCAAACTATTGAAGAAGGATCATATGCTGCCATTGTTGTAATCAATGGACAAGATTATATAGGTCAAAACATAGTGTCTAATGATGAATATACAATAAAGGAACATATAGGCGAAGTTAAAACAAAAGTAGATCATGAAAAACGACCTTCAGAAAATTGGAGTTCAAATGTATTTGAGGAAGGAACTAAAATCTATTCTGTGAATGAAAGAAACGATGTTTTTTTAATCGAGGTTAGAGACAATGAATATACAGTTCTTGCTCAGGATGGAGCATATTCGCAAGAAAAATAATAACTGCTGATTTTATTATTAAACGACCACTTGCTTTAGCAAGTGGTCGTTTAATTTTTAAAATGCTAAAATTACCAATTACCCATGGAGATTTCATACAAGGGAAAAGAGGAGAAATAATGGCGAATTTTACTGTAAATAAAGCAGGAGCAAAGATTTATTCGGATATCAGTAAACATGAATTTCTAAAATTGCCGATGCTAATGAATGATAAAGCTAAAGGAGCTGTCTATGAGGTTCTTTCAGTAGGATTGTTGCTGGGGGAACAAAGAGAACCAGTTGCAACAATAAAAAAATCCGATCAAGAAATTGTTGTCTATCGTTTACCAAAAGATTTACAAGAATGGGGTACCGTCAGGAAAACGCGGATTTACAACGTTAAGCCTATTTTCAAGATAACTCCCCCGACGACAATAACACGCCCTAAACCAAAGAATAGGATGAGGGCGTGTTTTGTGTTTTATTTATCTAAATTCTTAATAGCGTAATCGGCTTCTTCCTGTGTGAATTTCTCACCGTATTCAGAAGTCAGTTGGTCTCTTATCGCTTCTGGTGACATACTCATTGATTCCTGATAACTTTTTGCTTTTGCTAATGCATTTTCATTAAAATCGGCTTCCAGATTGTCAATTGCGTACTGTGCTTCATCATCAGTAAATTTTTCACCATGTTCGGAGGTTAATTGTTCATAGATTCCTTGTTTTGACATGTACATAGTTTCTGAATAAGATTCAGCTTTTTTCAAAGCGTTTTCTTTCCAGTCAAATTCAAGATTATTCATTGCATACTCGGCAGATTCCACAGAAAACTTTTCACCATGTTCGGAAGTTAATTGTCCAAAAATAGCACTTTTGGACATGTTCATTGTTTCTGCGTACGATTCAGCTTTTTTCAAAGCAGACTTATATTCTTTAGGAACGTCATCCTCTACCTTCGTAGCTTCTTCTTTCGGTTCCTCTTCTTTCTCCTTTGGCTCATCCTTTGCCGGTTCAGTAACAGCCTGAGTGCTTTCCTCTTTGTTTGCGTCCGTTTTATCATCATCGTTGCCGGTGACAGAAGCCACAATAATCACCGCAATCAACCAAACCCACCATTTTTTATAGAACGGTTTTTTCTGTTTTTGTTCTTTCTCCATTTCCCGTATCCCCTTTATGTAGTTTCGTATAAAATTATACCATATAAATCCAGTAGAAAAGTATCATTCTTTTAGTCTGGCTTGGCGTTGTAAATCTGCATTTTCCTGACGTTACCCCATGCCCATCAAGCATCAACGGTTTAATCCAGCAGCTGTCGCCTTCCTCCGAAAAGTCTTTACTTCGCTTCTAACACAAAAACTCTGTGCGTCACAATCACTATCTTCACGTATCATTTCTACCTTCGAACGTATTCGGATTTTAGATGCGACGGTGTTTCAGCTACCTGATTCCTTCACCACTGATGATCAAGGTTCAGGTGGAAGTAGTCATACGGCAGGCGTGAAGATTCAATTGGAATACGATTTACTGAGTGGCCAATTTTTAAACGTGCAGCTAGGACCAGGGAAAAATAATGACAAAACCTATGGCACGACTTGTCTTGAAAGCGTGGAGGCAGGTGATTTATGCCTGCGTGAGAAAAAGAAAGGCATTGTCATGAAGGATAAGAGTAAGCAGCTAATGGGAATCAACGTCTATATTACGAACACACCGCCAAAAGAAGGGCCAACAGATTACGTGCACGCCCTGTATTCATTACGTTGGCCGATCGAAATTTTATTTAAAACATGGAAGTCTTTCTTTGAAATCGATGAATGTAAAACCATCAGGAAAGAACGCCTAGAGCGCCATTTATATGGACAACTCATCGGTATTCTCCTTTGTTCAATGGTCCCCAAACCACGCTTTGGGAGCATATTAATTAACCACATGCTTTAGCCGATAACATAGTTAAATGAGAAAGGGGGTGTTTGAAATGAGGTCAGTTGGTATTAATGAGATGACATTAAGGTTATTGGGAGTGGAAATATCAGAAAAAAAGGTGCCAATGATGACACCACAATTTAATGGTGCGACTGGAATGCCAACAAAATCAGCTCCAGCGATGAGTGAAGATAAATTTAAGGATGCGATTATCACACAGGCTAAAAAAGATTTTGAAAATGGTAAGTGTGGTGGTCATAAAAATCCTTCCTATATGGCACTTAAGAACAGCTTTGTATCTGTAGTCTCACCTGATCGTAAAGGCTCGATCACACAAATGTTAAGGCAATTACCATTCATGCGGCGTGGAAATGTGAGCTATTTAGAGATAAAGGATGCGAGGGGGAATATTACTTCTACCTATTCGCCTCATAATGGTTGGCACGCAATCGGTACACGAGAAGAACAGCGTCGTGAAAGTGAATTTGATGCTATTTATATAGAAACGTGGCGCGCATTAAAAGCAGAAGCACAACATCAAGTAAAACCAACATCAAGTTCGATTGATACATTTATTTAAGTTATACAAACACATACAAAATAACGTTCCCAAATGAAAGTTTGGAAATACACCAAAAAGCCACGATTGTTGTTGAATCAACGTTTTGTGGCTTTGTGTATGAACATTAATTATTTATTTCGCAATTTCTTGAACATAGTGGTTCATGTTCTTCCAATAACCCTCTAACACTTCTAATTCTTCAGACGGCATTTTAGGTAACGTCAGGAAAATGCGGATTTACAAAGCTAAGCAGGTTTTCAAAACGATTAATTTGTCCTTTAGCTTAATAAGAAAAAGCCGCCTAAAATGGCAGCTCTCTGTTTAAAAATTTCGTCTTTCGTACTTTATAACATTGCTTAAAAAGTTATCAAACTGTTTTCCATTTAATTCTTTGTTTGCAACCTTCCCAAGATGCTTTTTCCCTATATACTTTATACGCTCTTGATCGTTAGCTTCCAAAACTTCATTTGCATAAATTTGAGCGTAATGCTTTAGTTTTGCATCCTGCCCATAGTAAGAAGGACCAAAATGCTTTTCTAGGGAGCACCAAGCTTCACGGATGTTGTTGTTGTTTTCCATATACATCACATCCATTTTTATTTTCAATTATTTTCTTTATTTTACCATATATTCTATAACTATCCACGGTGGGGGTGGGTGATTTTCATGTTCAAGCTTCTTAACGTTGTAAATCCGCATTTTCTTGACAGTACCCCATTATTAGTTGAAAGGGATGAACAGCAAACCGTTTCACTGAATTCCACCTAGAAAGTGATGTGAGAGGGGCAGAAGAAAAAAATAATTAAACCAATATTCGAAGAAACGTTGTTTTCTTCTTTATTTGATTAGAGAGACGATTCAAGGAATCACCGCATAGATGCCGCTCCCGTCTTCTACGCCTCCAGGCCTTCGCTTACGCTCCATCACGGGATCTGAAGCCGAGAGCTTCATTCGAAGAAGCACTTTCATCCAAGCATCCTCATTTTTGCACCCATGCTGAAGCGGACTCAAAGAAGTATCAATGCATCGTTGCAAAGAAGGAAGAAAACAACCTTCGAAGAAACGTTGTCAGTGTGGCAGAATTCAACATGGCTGAAGTCTTTTCATACAGTTGTTTTAACACAGTCCGAGAGAATTCCCCTTCCTCAAGGAGCGTGAAGGGCATAGCCCAGCGAGTAAGGAGGGGATGAATGTTGGTTCGGCCTAGCTGAAAAGCGTTTGGTTGATCGTCTTCCCATCCTTGTCGAAAGAAAAAAGGGTTAAATTTCCTATTTCTTCTTGATGGGAACTCGTGTTCTTATTATAATGATGACAAGGGAGGGGATCTCATGTATCGAACGTTGAAAACAGGCTTTACGGCTCCTCAGCCAACGCTTCAACAGTTGTTTCACCTACGCCGGATCTGCGGAACGATTTGGAATGACTGCGTCCAGCTAGCTCGGTATTATTACCGGATTCATGGCACGTGGATCAACAAAAGCGATCTTCAAGCTGAACTCAAAGGCTTGTACCCTCTTCATAGTCAGACGATCCAAGCGGTGTGCCACAAGTTTCTGCATGCCCGAGATGGTGTTCGCCAAGCGCGGAAAACGAATAAGTCCATCCGGTATCCATACAAGGAAAAGTTCGTGTTCCATCCAAAATGGGTCGACAAATCCTTCGTGTTGGAAGGACGGAAGCTGATACTTAGCCTAGGAAGATGGAAGGGAAAACAGCAGGCACCGCTCGTGTTGACGCTCGCCTCGGTTCCAACTGGCCTAGTCAAAGAAGTGGAACTCGTCTATGACGGCCGGTGGCATGCCTGTTTGTCGTATGAAGATGGAGTCAACCCCATACCGGTTCAAGACGGTCATACAGCAGCGATTGATCCAGGGGAGATTCATACGATTGCCGCCGTCAGTACAAGCGGACAAGCACTTGTGATTTCTGGCAGGAAGATGCGCAGCATTCACCGGTTGCGAAACAAAAAAGTAAGAGAACTGCAACTCCTCATGAGTCGGTGTCAAAAAGGGTCCAGGAAATGGCGTCAATACCATCGAGCAAAAAAGTACATTCTCTCGAAAAGCGAACGGCAGCTAGGTGATCTCCTGCACAAGACGACCCGTACCTTTGTGAACTGGTGTGTGGAACAAAGAATCGGGCATGTCGCTCTTGGCGATGTGGAAGGTGTTCAGCGACACACAAGCGAGAGAAACAAACGACGAAAACGCCTCCGTTCCAAACAAGTGAACCAGAAGCTCAGCAACTGGAGTTTTGGAAAGCTGACTAAACAGTTAGCTTATAAATTAGAAGCAGCTGGTGTCTCGTTATCGAAAGAAAATGAGGCCTATACAACGCAAGCATGTCCTGCTTGCGGAAAACGGAATAAAGTTCGTTCACGAAACTACCGATGTTCTTGCGGATATGAACGGCATCGGGATGTCCACGGTGCAGGGAACATCCTATCCCAGTATTTGCACGGGAAGTTTCGAGAAGTGATGCTGACTGGCATTACGTATCTACGTCCTGTACAGGCGTAGTAGATGGGTAGAACCGCCCTGGGGAGAGAGGGCATTCTCTCTCTGTTGCTTACGGTGGCAGCAAGCCGTCGGGAGACGTCTTGTGTCAAGACCACTGCTTCCTGTAGGGGAGCGTCAGTCCCCGAGAAAGACGAGGGTGTCGTGTACACCTATGGACATCGTCCAGCTTCTGATGTCGAGGGGATCGACAAGAAACCTCCACCTCAAGTGCGAAGCGATAGGTGGAGGAGGTTCATGTAATCGTAAACTAAAAACAAGACTAAGAATCATGATTGTTTTTTAATAGCGGGTACAATTTCAGATAAGTTCCGCACCTCCACAACCACTCTAAAGGTCCAAATCTAAAGTATTTTAGCCAAATACAACTAAAACTTAATGGGGTACCGCCATACAAGGTTCGGGTAGTATTTTTCAAAACGCTGTGCTGAAAAATCTCCACCCTAAAACAAGGAAAATCTATTTCTCGCTTTATAAAGATGCTAGAATTATCCATGGAGATTTAATTCAGGGGTTTACGAAGTTCTTTCTTAAGTAGGATTACTAGGAGGACAACGAGAACCAGTCGTAACTATTAAACAGTCCGATCTGGAAGTTGTTGCGTATCGTTTACCGAGAGATTTACATAGAAAATGTTCAAACAGGTCGGTATCTTTAAAACGACGCTCATAATTTTTCCCAAACGTGGAGAAGTGCGGCACTTTATCATGGAAGCCGTAACCTAAGAACCAGCGATAGGCCAATATTCGTTTCCACTTCTTCAATGGTCTTACGCATCGAACGAATCCCGAAGGTGTATTGAATGAATGTCAGCTTCACCAAAATCACTGGATCAATACTCGGACGACCTACTTTTGAATACATATCCTTCACCAAATCATAAATAAAAGAGAAATCAATTGCCGCCTCGATTTTACGAACTAAATGATTCTCTGGCACCAGTTGATCGAGAGCGATCATTTCTATTTGATCACGTTGAATGGAATTGTGTTTCGAAAGCATCGTCATCATCTCAAGATTTGTATTACTTCCATTTTATATCAAAAAAGACTGTAGGCAAACTCGATTTTATCGAGTTTGTCTACAGTCTGAGACTAGTATACTACTAGTCTTTTTTTGTGTTTTTAATAATAAAATACCCAGCTTTAGTTAATAAGTAAAATGTGGAAATAATCATCAAGGTTCTAGATATTACATAACCGTCAATTGCTAAGTCATAGCCTTTTGGTATTAGCAGCTCATTTTGAAAGTTTAAATAAATCGAGAATAAAATAGGTGCCGAAATAAAAAGTATAGCTATCATAAACTTAAATTCTTTGTTCACAACAATTCCTCCTGAGTTAATACTATTATTTGAGCACGACATAATATCCTTTCTAGGAATTGTCCTTTTTATTTTACTATATATTTTTGTTTATTACCGTAAAAGTAAGAAAAATCCATTTTTCGTTTTGCGTATTCCTTTTCTACTTCAATTAGAAAATGTCTGTCAAAGTACCAATTTACATACTGGTTTTATGATAATAATCATGATTAATTTATCAAGGATTAACCATGACGAATGTAGTATCCTCTTTGTCTAGGACTACGTACGATAATAATAAATGTTATTTTTTATTATTCAGAAAGGGGATTAACTTATGACTAGTTGTTTTACCTATTTATTTAAAAAAATAGAGACAATTAATAAAAAAAAAACACATACACTTGAGTGTCAGTCTGCATTGCCAGTAATCATATTCAAAAAAAATGGAAAACCACTTTCTATTGTTGGATTTTCAAGAGGTTCTTGCTTTGAATCGCATTTTTTCACGGTATTATCTATAAATAAAGAAACCCAATGCGCTGTACTTGAAGTTCTTCTTTGTAAACCGGGAAAGTTATTTCGTACAGAAGCATGTGTTACCGTTGATATTTCTTGTATTTGTGGTATCGAAATTGTTTCTATACCAGTTTTCGATTGTTTTTTAGAAGCGCATATGACGAATGATCATTTCTGTTTGCCATTCACATTAGCGAAAGCAGATACCCCCAAAATCATATGGAGCAGCACAAATCAACATAAAATAAAGAATGTGGCAACGATAAGTGTTAATTATGAAGGAACAGACCCGGAAATGAAACTGATTATAAATACAAAAGAGAAGGCAATACCACTAGCAGTACTTAAAGGTCAAATGAGTTCGATTACTGCTTTAAATTTATTATCTATTGAAGTTTCAACTCCCAACGAGCAAGTAAAAGGGACAGTAGAAATCCAATTGAATCTGTGCGAAAAAAAGATAGTTCATTTGTAATTGTGTTCGAGTTAATTTTATAATTTAGAACTTTTGGAACTCAAGATCTTCGAGACATAACCGAACAACTTGAGGGTTCCGAGGGAATTACATTATCATGCTATAATCCTATATTCTTTAATCGCTCGAGTTGTGGAGCGAATCCTGGCCGTCAAACCATTGAAACGAAACCCTGTCTTTTTGTACGACTGTAGTTTTCTTTATTCTAAATAAATTTCATCCGAAGCATCCCATTCAGAAATGATTGTGGTCATAAATGAATAGGATGCGGTGACAGAAACAATGTTTTAAAAAAACTCAGATTAAACCCAATTGGGCATCAGGAAAAACAGTGACTAAAAAAGCCTCACTTCCAATTTTATTCTATATTAGAAACGGATTGAATTAAAGTAACGCTAGTACAACAATTATTGAAAACAGCGTGATATAGAGTTCTTATTTAATTAAAAAAAACATGAAAAATATCAAAGGACTAATCTACACATATTTAAAATCGAAATTATGAAATTGATTTGTTTATCCTAGACAGTGTGTCCAAACAACACAAAGCAATGAACATACAATATAAATGTACATGTACAATAAAAAATGAAAAGGAGCCAAATAATGGCTAAATTAAATTGTAATATGAATATGGAAGAAGAATCTTGTTGCGTAGATGATCAAGTTTGTCTAACTGTAGAACTAGAAGATACTGGTACTAATTTTACATTTTGGGAAGATTTTAGCGACTTTGTGATAAATAGCACAATCGTTGTTAAAAACAATGAAGTAGGTGATGATCAAGGTATTACTGCAACACTAGTAATTAATGGTCAGCCGGTTGCTACCATTGATCCAGGTGACACAAAATCTGTTACTGCTAATGGCATAAAATCTCTTGCAATTCAAGCCCCTTCAGGAAATCCAGAAAGTACCGTCGACATTTCATTCTCTTTACACTATAAATTCTAAGTTTTGCATAAGTAGTTTAGTATCATACTCAGGCATCACTTGAGAATATAGGTAGTAGAGGAAAACGTATGATGCTCATGCCCCCACTATCATATTGCTCAGTGTTTTAGTGGGACATACTTTATGACACGCTGGAAAACAGATATTATCCTTCGTGTCATAAAGTATCTATTTTTATTTTGAAATATTTCACTTCACTGATAGACTTTTTGACATAGATTGATAGATTTTGGAATAAGTTGCTAGAGTTGAAATTGGGGCATGCACGGGTTTCTGCCAAAGATCAAAATCCGGACTGGCAGATTAAGAAATTTTGGGAACTTGAAATTGATGAACGGTATATCTTCATTGATAAGCAAAGTGGAAAAGATTTTAACCGGCCGCAGTACCAAGCAATGCTTTTAATCCTTCGTAAAGGGGGGGGGATCTACCTTGATGCACTAGATCGATTAGGTCGGGATTATGATGGAATCATACAAGAATGGGGTCCTACCACATGCCCATCAAGCTAATAAAATAAGTTTCCCCCTAAATGAAAAAAACGTTATTCTTTCAGTAAAATACTCGAAAAGGATGACGTTTTTTTATGAACCTCTCGCTTTCTGAAGAATTACATCTCTTCTCACAGGAATTACAACGCTTTCTATCTCCAATCGTCCTGCAAGAAATCGCCAAGCAAGTTGGTTTTGTGCAGCGATCTAGTAAGTATCAAGCAGACGAACTCATCGCCCTTTGCGTTTGGCTCAGCCAAGAAGTCGCAAGTACATCGCTTACGCAACTCTGTAGTCGGTTAGAGGCTTCAACGGGCGTACTCATGAGCCAAGAGGGACTCAATCAACGCTTTAATCCAGCAGCTGTCACCCTTCCTCCAAGAAGTCTTTACTTCGCTCCTAACACAGAAACTTTGTGCGACACAATCGCTATCTTCACACATGATTTCTGCTTTCGAACGTATTCGGATTTTAGATGCGACGGTGTTTCAGCTACCAGATGCCTTCGCAAGTGATTATCAAGGTTCTGGTGGAAGTAGTCATACGGCTGGCGTGAAGATTCAGCTTGAATACGACTTACTGAGTGGTCAGTTTTTAAACGTGCAGCTCGGTCCTGGGAAAAACAATGATAAAACATACGGTACGATTTGTCTTAGAACTGTAGTGGCAGGTGATTTGTGCTTACGTGACCTCGGCTACTTCGATTTAGGCGTACAAGCCATTCACGATAAAGGAGCTTACTATATCTCTCGTTTGAAGTTGAATACACGCATCTCTATCAAGAAGCCTCACCCGGAGTACTTCAAAAATGGCACGTTGAAAAATCAAGCTGTGCGTGAGAAGAAGAAAGGCATTGTCATGAAAGACAAAAGCAAGCGTTTGATGGGTATAAATGTGTACATTACGAACACAACACCCGGAGAAGTATCAACTGACTATGTGCACGCTCTGTATTCACTACGTTGACAAATTGAAATTTTGTTTAAAACATGGAAATCGTGCTTCGAAATTGATGCATGTAAAAATATCAAAAAAGAACGCCTAGAATGCCACTTGTACGGGCAACTCATCGGCATTCTTCTCTGTTCTTCCACCATGTTTCACATGCGACAGCTCCTACTAGAAAAGAAAAAGCAAGAACTGAGTGAATTCAAGGCGATTTATATGATTAAAGACTACTATCCGTTACTATTTGAGGCAATGTCTAGTGGCACAAATGAACTCGTAAAGATTCTCCATCGCCTCTATCAATTGCTTAAAAAGAATGGTCGTAAGTGTCATCGGTATAAGAAGATGACCGTCTTTGATATTCTAGGAGTTGTGTATGAAACGACGGTGAAGCATAGACAAACTGCCTAGCGAAAAAATGGCATTTTAATAGGCTTCTTTGTCATGTCTGCTTTTCTATCACTCGCTAGTTTTGAAACAAGGACCATTTTGTATCTAATCATTTACGTTGTTAGCTTGATGCGCATGGGGTAGGACCTCTAGAAGCATTTGCACGGCAGCCGCAGCCATCTTCTTCGCTGTCTGCCTGCGCTTACGCTCCGGCTAGAGCTCCAAAGCTGGCTGCTCTATTCGAAGAAGCCCTTCATCCAAGCATCCTCATTTTGCACCCATGCTGAAGCCGATTCAAGGAAGAAAACTCAGCGCATCGATGCAAAGAAGAAAAAACAAAGAAGGAAGAAAACAACCTTTGAAGAAACGTTGTTTTCTTTTTTATTCGTGGGCTAATTCAGAGAAGCCTTGCACAGATGCCGCTCCCGTCTTCTACGCCCCTAAGCCTCCGCTCACGCTCCAGCCCAAGCTCCGAAGCCGAGAGCTTAATTCGAGAAGCTAAATCTTTCGCGAGAGAACTCGCAGAAGCGTTTAGCCAACTCAAAGAAGAAAGGAAGCCATCCACCGTTCTGACGAACCGTGGATGGTCGGATCTTGATCAGCGGGATTTTCTTTAGAAACAGCAACGTCTTTTTAAGAAGAAACGTTTATTCGAAGAAAAGAAACAAAGAAGATTTTTTTATTCTTCTGCTTCGTTGAGCCTATTCGAAAAAATGCTTCATACAGGGAAAAACCGCTGCTGCTCGCTCATAGACCAGTTCTCTGAATGAGAGCGACCTTTAGCCAACCTCGCACCCCAAAACAGGGAGAAAGAGCTGGAGGAAGCCCGATGTGATCATTCATGATATGTTTGTTTCCTTGTTCTGTTGCAATATATTTGAATTATGCACATAAATCTAAATTCAAATATTAAATAATATAATTACATCAAGCATCTAAGGAAAGTCAGCTGAACGATCTGCGCGCTTTCGCTTGCCCCGCTGCTCGCTCCGAGACTTTGCCCCCCTTACGATGGAATGAGATCTCTTTCATGAAAGAATATGTACCTTTCTTTTACTCACACCTGCCCGAGCGCGGGAGCCAGGCTTACGCCCATAATATAAGAGCGAGAACCAGTACGAGTGTGATTATAATTGTTTCTTAAGCTTTCGTATGTATCCTTCACTGACGGCCAACAGCTTGCCTAACTCTGTGTTATTTGCTTCGGGATGCCTTTTGATCGCTTGCTGGAGCTGCCAGAGCCTGTCTTCTGTCTTATCTTTTTGCTTCTCTAAGTATTCGCCGCGGCTGATGGAACCGCGTTTTGCCCTGAAAGCAAGTTTATCCCGTTCCCGCTTTCGTCTTCGTTTCTCATGACTGTCAATAATCGTCCGCAAGTGTTCCTGCTCTTCCGGCTGTATGTCGAGCCATTGAATAATGGTAGTATTCTTTAAATTGTATCCAGCCCCCGGATATCCTTTCTGAATCGCTTCCTCATTGGCTTGCTTGTTGCTTTTTGCCCGCCAGGCCTGTTCCGCGCTTCTCGTTGCCCGAATTACTTCCCGTTCCTTTAGCGGTTCCTTGAATTCGCTGTTAAATTCAAGCATCTGTTGCAGAGAATCACTGGCATCATCGGTTAAACAGTAGCTCCAATAACGGTACAGAAAGCATAAAAGCTCGCGATGGCCTTGAACATGATAATTCCGCAAATTGATTAGACGAACCAGATCAAGCAGTCTCGTATAATGCAGATTGCGCACGTTATACAGATGAACAACCTTTGCTGTCCTGCCAGGCTTTTTCGGCTGTGACGGGGCTAATTCAGGCAAATACTCCGACTGTAGCTCACGCAGTCCGTACCGGTACTCATGCCTGTACTGGATATCTACTTGGATTCCGCTTTTCGAATTGTAGGTGCCGGCCACCCGAAACACCCTTGTCGCATCGATGGATTTTTTATCCGCTCCGACATATTCCAGCTTTCCGCAAAAGTCGTTTTGCAGCGCCTGCCACAGAGGCAGTGCTTTGTAAGGCACGGGGTCAATCAGCCATATGCACACAAGCCCCCGCCCCGAAAAAATGATGATGTTCGGATCAGGAAGGGTCTTCTTGAATACTTCCAATTCCAGTTTCCCAAGAACCCATTTAGGATCATAGTTTAATTGATGACAATCTACATCGACATACAAGGCCCGCAGTTGCCTGATATTCTCGATTCTGCGCTGAGGCTTGTAAAAGGTATTCTGGCTGAAATAAACGTTCTCACCGAGCCAATTAGGCATCTGTGAAGCTAATTCTTCCGGGCGGTAATGATACTGCTTCCACGCACCGGACCGTTCTTTTTTGGCAAAGGTTACCCATCCATCTGCTTCCTGATGATGAAAAAGCACATGTTCCCTTGCCTGATCAAGAGACGATTCCTCTAATTTTAGATTCTTCACAAAAAACCTCCCGCAAGTTATGGATATAGAGCCAAGTCTTTCGTTTTTTTCTTATGAATGGAATCCATGTAAAACTAGTAGACTTACTTTTTTAGTGAGTGAAAATAAAATAAGATCGTAAAGCAGTCAGAATGTTTATAGGTGCTGTATCGCCAGCACTAGGCGTAGAAAAGCTCAATGATGAGGGCTGATTAAACCATAACAAAATGCCCATAAGCAGTAAATTTGCAATAATGGACGTTTATAAGTGATAAACTTCCTGATATCCGTATGATAAAAATGAATATTTTCAACAGATAAATATCGTGAATATATTTTATAAGAATAATTTTTTTGTTTGCTATTCATTTTTGTTAGTATAAAAATCATAATAAGTAAACAATCAAATATATAAAATAATAATCAAAATAAAAGATCAGAAATAATAAGCGCTTTTTTGAAATGAATGGCTGCTCCTTGTCCTGACTGGTTTAATAGGAGTTAGGCAGATGTTCATATTTGATATATTCATTGATTAACAGGCAATCTGCTGAGGTTTTCACGATTTAGAAGCAATCTAATGATAGAAGAAACGGGTAAGAGGCCATTATTTGATACATTCAGAAATCAGAGGTAATCTGCTGATAATAGGTGCCATAAAAAAAGAGAACCAGCTATTTAAGAGAGCCAGTTCTCTAAAAAACAGGGGGCCGATCCGGCAAGAAGGCGTCTGTTTTCTTTTTTTCTTGATTTTTGGACACGGAAAAAAGCCCTGTTTTGCCGAAATTTAAAAAACAAGGCGTTAAATGATATGCAGGGCAGGCACTTGTCCCGTTTGAATATATTCGTTGTATTTCGCCCGATGCATTTTATCATATGGAATTTTTTTAAGTTCGAAAGGAAGCTCCCGGCGGTAAATCGTCCGGAAATAGGCGCCTATGGATGTATGGAACGAGAATTTCCCTTTTCTCTCTTCTTGTATGCGGATATGTTGCTCAAATTTATCCAGGCAACGGAAAAACACCGTCTCTGCCCATGCATCCCGATAAGTATAGTTTCCTTCATGGTGCTCTTCCTCGATCAGATATTTGACGAGATCAAGAACCTCTTGCTTAAAGGCTAGCATAATATCAAACAGATCACGCGGCTTGTAGCGCAGTTTCAGCCCGTCCAGTATATAAAGGACGTTCTCCTGAAATTTGGCCAAAAGCGGCTCCACATGAAATTCATCTGTATTTTCCTTTACGCATTCCGGTTTTAAGCGGAAAACGACTTTATGGATCCACAGCTGATGGCCGCGGACTTGGATTCCTGTGTACTCTACTTCAAAAAGTGGTTCAAGGATCGCTAACACCTCTCTGACACCCTTCGCTCTTTTCTTCAATTTCTCTTTCAATGTTTTCATGGTCCGCGACTGCTCAAGGAGAGACACTTCATTCTTGCCCTCTAGTTTTGCCACTCCATGCCGGAACTGGTTGAACAGCGAAAACATCAGTTCAAATGCTTCCGGATTAGACGTGCGGACAAACTCCGCAACAATATTTGTATTCAGGAGGGTATGAGGGACCGTAAAGTAATTTAACTCATGGCCATTCTTCAGCTCTGGCGTTGAATACGCCTGATAATTGGTCAACACCCATACAGGCAGGCCATTAGGCAGAATTTCTTCATAAAGAAACCCGTGATCTTCTAAAAACTTGCGTCCTGCGTGCATCGTTGAATAAGCCACTTGCAGTTTTTTGCTCCAGAAAGATAAATTGAACTCCTGGACTTTGCCTTGGCTGTTTTTCTCGATATGGATTTGATTTAAGACGGAAAGCAGCACAGCATAAGCGCTTGCGGGCACCTGCATGCTTTTTTCTTTCTGGAATGCGCGCAGATCTTCCAGCAGCTGGTGCGGAAAGCGGAAGCCGTCGATTTTGACCATTTGTCTTTTCGTTTTCTTGCGCAAATTGACCATGTTGATACCCTCCTTTCGGTCGTTTGATGTATAAGCATGTCTATTATACACTATGGCTTTTTCAAAAACGGCTCTCTCTAAGAGAAAAATGGCAAGTTTGGAACATGCCTTCAGCCCAGGTGGGACAAGGGCTCAGCGATTTTTTAAATTTTTTTCAACTGCACGGGTAGGACGGAGTGAAATGGAAAGTGGCAAGATTGTATTTTTTGGTAAAAGTCTATAAACGTTGATTTAACAAGCTTTTTATCCAATCCATTTTTAAAAAGGTGCACGGGTAGGACGGGATTTTTTTAAAATGGCAAAAAAAAGGTGTGCAGGTAGGACGGAGAAAAACGCAAAGTGGCAAGAAAGATGCACGGGTAGGACGGAAAATGGCAAGAAAACGACAAATTTCGAGCGAATTCCGCTATTTTCTACCTAATTTATGTCAAAAAAAAGATAAAAAGGTGCACAGGTAGGACGGAAGTGGAGCGTGAAAGGCAAGGTGCACAGATAGGACGGAAGTGGAGCGTGAAAGGCAAGGTGCACAGATAGGACGGAAGTGGAGCGTGAAAGGCAAGGTGCACAGGTAGGACGGAAGTGGAGCGTGAAAGGCAAGGTGCACAGGTAGGACGGAAGTGGAGCGTGAAAGGCAAGGTGCACAGGTAGGACGGAAGTGGAGCGTGAAAGGCAAGGTGCACAGGTAGGACGAAGTGGAGTGTGAAAGGCAAAGGTTAAAGTCTTTACTTTTCAGGAAATCAGCATAGTATCATTTGTTGGAATTACGTATATACTATGTATATACGAAGAGGAAGGAGAGTGATATAATGGACTTGCAGGAGTCGAAAGAAGAAAGGGTGGAAGCTATGGCAATGCCAACGACTGTTCAGAAATGGGGAAATAGCTTAGCTGTTCGTATCCCAAAAGATATTGCTAAACGAGTTGAAATCGAACAAGGCTCTGAAATGGAAATAAGAGTTGTAGGAAAAGACGGAATTCAATTGGTTCCGAAAAAGAAAAAATATACGCTGCAAGAACTTTTAGCCCAATGTAAACCCGAAGATCGTCATGATGAAATCAATGTTGGTTCGGAAGGAAAGGAATTGATCTAATGCCAGTACCAGACCGCGGGGATTTAGTTTACATCAGTTTTAACCCACAATCTGGACACGAACAGAGAGGTCGGCGTCCAGGTATTGTATTATCCCCGAAAGAATTTAACGAAGTCACAGGGTTTTCTATGGTTTGTCCGATTACAAACACAGTCAAGGGATGGCCTTTTGAAGTCGAGCTTCCTGTAGGCTTGGCTTTTCAAGGGGCTATTTTAACGGATCAAATCAAAAGCTTAGATTGGAATTCAAGACAAATTCAAATCGTTGATCGAGCGCCTTTAGAAATCGTAACTGAGTGTTTAGCCAAGATACATACGTTTTTATAATTTGCTACGCAGGATCTTATTAAGAGCTGTCTGACTTAGTTTAGCCTATTCAATCTGTCTCTTTTTCTCTGTTGACTTCTCTCAACGTCTAGAGGCGATGGGTTTTCTCGTTTTAAAAAGCTATAATGAAGCTATAACGGAGACAGAACGAGTGAGGGGGTAGAGTATGGCAGAGTATATTAACCCTGACAAACTGGCGCTTAGCGAGGACTTTTTTAAGCTGGCCGTTTTGGACGAAGTGCGGCAGTATTTACTGAACCGCCGTGTGATCGAAGAATGGCAGCAATATGTGACGGAAGAAATCAATCAGGTGTCAAGCGGCGAAAAGAAGTACAAAAGCTTTGACTGGCTTTGTGAGATTGTCCGATCGCTGCTGGTGAATCAGAAAATTAGCCAGGAAAATATCCGAAAAGTGTTTAAGGAGCATCATGAATACATTTTGGAGCGGATGCATGAGCATATCAGCCAAGATTTTCCGATTGATGTGCACCGAAGCATGAATGAAGCGGCTGTTCAGCTGGCGAAAGAGGAAAGACAGCTGGTATCAAGTATGGATCACCAGTTTCATTTAGTCAGAAACATCGTCACACAGCCGAAAATTTTCGTCTCGGCGGGCGAAACGAATGAACTGTTTCAAGCGGAAATCAAGGATTCACGTGGGAATGTGCATGGAATAGCCCGCGTCAACCTGACTGGAGGGCTGGATCTGCCTTTTACCGACGAGGAACAGGAGTATTGGGATAAGCTTCGGACTGCCTTCAGTGCGATGGATGAAATGACCGCGGATATTTTTGATATCATTTGTTTTCTGTTTCTTTTTGCGCCTAAAGATGAGGACGGCTATTTATATTTCCATTCGAATGATGCCTTAAAGCTAAGAAGCAACGTGGTTGACCCGAATGACAGCCTAGAGGTGAGGGAACGAGACCGCTTTAACATTATGTCGAGAGTCAAAGCGCTTTCTAACATTTGGATCTCTCTGAAAGAAGGGGAAGTCATCGAAGTGGATGAAAGTGATTTAAACGAAAGCAAAAAGTATAAATACCGGGATTTTCAGAAAATGTTTGAGGTGGGTAAGGTCCGGGCCGCTTATGATAAGAACGATAAGTTTTTAGGAATCTATGCCTGCCAGATCAAGCCGACGTCGCTATTGACCTCTTTTTTGAACGAAAATAAGCGTTTAGGCATTATTGATTTGAGCGCGCTGGAGTTTCATCCGGTCCGCCAGCGCCCCGAGAAGCGCCTTTCGCGCTATTTGGCCACGCAATGGTTTATCCGGATGTCCAAAAATAATTTAACCCAGCCGTTTTCGGTTAAAACGCTTTTGCGGGAGATTGATTTTTCTGCAAGGACGCGGGGAATGGATATGTACGACCGCTTTATCAAGGCGCTGGACGAGCTGAAAAAGAAAGGGATAGTGAAGGACTGGAGTTTTACAGAGCCCGTCGATTTCCGTTTATTTGGCAGGACCGGATGGCTGTCTTACTTTCGCGAGCTGAAAGTGTCGATTATTCCGTCTGCGGAAATGATCGAAAAAAACAAAAGGAAATTATCGATTTTAGAGGATCAGCACCAGGTGAATTCTTCGGCGATTCATCATATGATTGAGTCATTTAGCCGCCCAGTCATCGTACAGGATGATAGGCAGCCGGAAGCGGAGCCTGTAAAAGAAGAACAACCTTCGCCACCGCCCGCTGTCAAAAAGGACAAAGAAGCGTCTGCTTCATCGGCGGTCACGGAAGATACGCTGACGCCGGAAATGGTGATCAATGAAAGAAAACGCCGGTCTCTTTCCATTGCGAAAGCATCCAAAGAAATCGGGATCGGATACAATACGTTAAAAAGATTCGAAAACCAAGAAACAAAACGAAGAAATAAAAAGAACGACCTAAAAATTGCCCAATGGCTGAAACAATCACAGCTGAAGAACGCAGAAGGATGAGCTTTGAAGGCTCGTCCTTCTGCGTTTTTGCGGGGACTAAATTTAGAGAAGAAATGAAGTTAGAAAGAAAAGAAGAAAACAACGTTGGAAGAAAGGTTTATGATAAGGAACATTTGAAGAATCGGAATTAAATCAATACCTTTCTGATACGGTTCCCGCCAATATTTCGGAAACTTTGTACGCTAAGCAAATTTCCAACATAAAAAAGTCGATTTCCTGTACGTTTAAGAAATCGACTTTTTTAGATATATCCTATTTCTATTTTAGTGGTATCTTGATTTCCATTTCTTTTAATACTTCAAGGTTTGCTTTGGTTTGTATTACTCATAATAATCTTTTGTTTGCATGTTTAAATTGTTTGCTATTTGATGATTTATAGAGCTCTTTTGGAAGTGTTAGTGTGTATTTACTTTGGAATATAGGGAACCCATTCTTGGAAAATTTAACTCCTGTAACAGGATGTTGTTTTCCAGCTAAATGTCCATTTCTAATTCTTATTTTTTTAGTTGTTTTTTTCAAAAATTGTTTGACAAAAAGTTTTTGTCCTGCTCTATAAACTATAGGAGTTATAGCCGGGATTGCTCATCCAAGGGTAGGAACCACTCCAGCTTCAACAATTGGAGCATCAACGTGAACACTAGTTTCGTATGGTATAATTTGGGGTCTAGGTAGATTATTTGTATGTTAATCTATAATTAAAAAATAAGGGGGTGCTCAATATGAAATTGTGGACAAATGAATCTGATGATATGTATAAATTACCAAAGTTGAAGGATACAGCTGTAAAACAAGCAGAACAAGCTTTTGGTGTTGCATTTTCTAAGGAATACATAGATATTCTCAACATTCAGAATGGCGGATCTATTGTTTATAATGCTTTTCCATCAGAATGGAATGATGATTCTATCTATATTGATCATATTATGGGGATTGGTAAAGAGCATGGTATTCTTGAAAATGATTATTATTTGAAAGAATGGGATATGCCAGATGGTTTAATACTTATCAGTGGGGATGGACATTCATGGATTGCTTTTGATTATAGAAATACAAAAGAAAACCCACCAATTGTTTATATTGATAATGAATCGGAACAAATTTTTAAATTAGCTCCTTCTTTTCATGATTTCTTAAACAAACTTTATTTGGATAAAGATATTAGTTTTAGTGAATACGAGGAAGTAATTGTTTCAAAAGAAGAATTGGAAGAACATATACAGAAGAATGATATTGAAAGCATTATTGAATCTATTGATATCATGTCTCAAGATTTAACAATTGATATGTCATGGTTTAGCAAAAAATTATTAGAACTTAGTAAGCACTCTAATGACGATGTAAGAACTTCTGTTGCTTCTGCAACACATTATTTAATACAAATAGATGAATTAAATAAGAACGAAGAAATAGTAAAAGAACTTTGTAATAATTTCAAAGCAGATTCCGATAGTGATATTAATTATTATGCTGAAGAAATTGAGAAAGAGATACAAGGTTAAATGAGATTTGTGTGTCGCATTTTTATGACATACGGAAATACGAGAATACGTTGATATAACAGCATTTATAACAATTTTTAAGCCCCCTTCTTACTCTATATTAAATGGTAATTCGGCTGTTTTTAGCAATACTTATTTTACATTTAATTTTTTGTCATTAAGGAGTTGATATTTTTATATTTTATGGGAGGTAATTCACAAGAAAAAGCCTCATTTTCTACTTTTTTACAATGAAAAATCTTCTAGAACTCTGTCCACCATCTCATCATTAATGCCGATATACCACAAAGTAATCGATGGAGCCGAATGACCGAAGATTTGCTGCAACATCGCCACGTCCTTCGTTCGCTGGTAAAAATGATAGCCAAATGTCTTCCTCATGGTGTGGATTCCGATGGCTCCTTCAATACCACACGAGCGAGAAGCCTCGTTAATGATCCTCCAAGCCGTTTCATGCCCGATTGGACCTTTATCAAATAAGAGGTCAGAATCGGCCATTTGGCGTGTATATTTCTCGATTTCCTGTTTGAGTGCCGCCGACATTTTAATTTTCCGAATGTTTCCCGTCTTTTTCTCACGAATTCGCAGATATTCCGTGTCTCGCACATCCATGACCCGCAACGGCAGAATATCGCTGATCCTCAAGCCCGAATTGATACCGAAAGTAAATAAAAAATAATCCCTGTACGATTTATGAAGTAGGTACTCCTTCATTTCCCGGATTTTCTCCGGATCTCGAATAGGTTCCACACTGTTTTGTCCTTGTATACTGGTCATTGAAGATCCTTCATCTCTATCAAAAAACATCTAATATGTTTCATTAAATGCAACAATAGTATTCAACATGTTATATTAAAACTCCTGCTAGGCGTTGCTACAACGAAAACCCCCTTGATCTCCAAGGGGGTTAGTAGTTTCTAGGGGTTGCTTTCGAACACAACATAATATCTTTTATGTTGTATTTGGAACCTTTAATATTTGTTTACATATCTTGTCCAACAATGATTTTCCATCCATTTTCTTGTTGTTTGATAGGAAATGTAAGTTTATCTGAGCTTCCTCCATTACTGGCAACTTCTATAGTAGTTTCAAACTCCGTATCACTTATTTTTTTAAGATTTAGAAGTTTGGTATTTGTAACGTTTTCATCAGTAACGATTACTGAATACTCTTGTTTTTGTTCATCCTTATTTGGAAATCTCAGATCATCAGCATATTTTACTAGTGAAGATACATCCTTTTTTTCTAGAGCCGTTAAATAATTGTTAACAAGTTTTTCAACTTCTTCTTCGGGTTGAACTGTTTTGTTCGTGGAATAACCTCCCAAAATCGTTAACGCTAAAATTCCTGACATGACTGTTAATGGAATTTTTTTCATTTTAACACTCCTTTTTATACAAAATATCACGAAATCCATATTTATACAACTCAACTCTTTTCAAGCCTACTTTTAATCCAAAAGAGTAGGCTTGAATTTATAGTTTTACGAATAACAACATAATAGCCATTATGTTGTGTTAGTAGGTGGGGACATAGTGAGGCTTTTTATGTCCCCACAGTGTAGGTTTTATAACACTGCTATTTTCGGGTTCAGGAATTGTACTTTTTATTATCTGGAAAAAATTTGGTCAACCAGATGAAAGAACCAATGCTATTCATCTTAAAATTATTTCTTGTATGTTTATTACTCAACTTATAATGAATAGTGTATTTATTTCTTTAGTTGATAAAGATATTGAGTGTTTCCGCCAAATCTTTATATTATTTGAAGCCTTTGTATTCTTTGTTGGAGCTATTTATTCGTTTAGATTATATAGAAAAGAATTCAAATAAGTTACTTGCAAAAAACAATAGTGATTTTGAGTTGCAAGAAGAATAGAACGTTTGAATTTGGAAGAGAAAAAATATATGAAGATTCTTTCCTTGATTTCTTCGAATAAACGTAGATTCGAAGAAATCAAGGAAAGTTGTTATATTATTCTTGGAGTAGAGTTAGAAAAATGAGAATAAGGACATTCCAATATAAGAAAGCCCAATTTCCCAATATTAAAATTGAGAAATTGGGCTTTTTTTATACTTACGGCAGCATTCTTTTATGTTCAGTAGCTAAGGCATAGGAATGGTATAGGCTTTCATTCTTGTCCTTTGATGCCCCCTGAATGAGCTTCATTTCATCATCGGTTAATTCTTTTATAGATGATTGTATATGTTCATTTTGATCCCATGATTTTAATTTTCGCCGCGATTGAAAAAAGAACTTCATTTTTTGATGCCTCCTATCATTAATGATTTTTAAGTAATTGCCCAAATGTTAATCGCTGATCGGTTTTGAGAACGCCTTTCGGGTATATTTTCGCCGCTAATAAGGAGAAGAGTGCGATACTTACTAGCATGGACCCGATAGAGAGTATTATTTCGAGTGGCGAGACCACTTCGTTTACAATTCTAACCATTAAACTAATGGGAGCTGTAAATGGAATATACGATGTAATTCTAGCTGTTGCTCCTTCTGGATGGTCAATAACAAAGAACATCTCAACCACTAAACTGGCCATTAAAATAATGGTAATAGGCAGTGTGCTACTAGATAATTCCTCAGGCCGGCTTGCCATGGACCCAATGACGGCAAATAGTGCTGCGTAAATAAAGTAGCCGAGGATAAAGAATAGTAAAAAGTATATAGTGTAGGAAACAGTCAGCATATTCATCAGTGTGTCGGCAAGACTGCCTTCCTCAATGTTAAAAATCTCTATTCTAGCCAGCAAGATCGTACTAGCAAAGAATATAAATAGTTGTGTTAGACTAGCCAAACCGATACCGAGTATTTTGCCAAACATCATCGGAACAGGGGAGATCTTCGTAATCATAACCTCCATGATTCTCGATGATTTCTCCGATGTGATAGCTGTCGCTACGTTATTTCCATATGTGGTAATGGCTAAGAACATAATACCGATTAACAAATAGACCATGAGAAACGAATTGGAGTCCGTATCCCGAAGTGATTGCATCGTTGGTTCAATTTGAATCGACAGCATATTTGCTGCATCCGGATCTATATTTTTCTCAGCAATAATTTGTTGGAAGTAAAGATTTTGCACAAAAGCTTTCATACTTTGAACAAGTAAAGGATCATCTTTTTCCATATAGTAATCCAATTGGATGGATGATGGATTGGATCCATTTTTTAAGACAAACAATCCATCAAGTTTATTATTTGCAATTTTTTCTTTATAGTTTTCAAAATGAGAGGGGTTCCCAAGTCGAAAGGCGTGATTGGATGGAAAGGTATCTAGTTGTTGCTGACTTATTTGAAAATCATCTTTCGCGATGAAAACATAGTTTTTGGCTTTCTCTTCATCTGAAAACTTCTCCATTAAACTTGGGAAGGCTAAAATGAATGCCCCAATAAAAATTAAAAGGATGGTCATCCACACATATGACTTGGATCGCACAGCTTGAAGATATGTTTGTTGCAGTATAATCCCAAAGCTTCTCATATTTACGCCCCCGTTTTTTCGATAAAGATTTGATGTAGGCTAGGCTCCCTTAGAGAAAGACTTCGAACGCCATACAGCCGTTCTATTTCTTGTATGAGCTTTAATGGTGCCTGATCTTTTGTCAGTTTAATGGAGTAACCCTGGTTCTTTCGTTCATATATATAATCTTTTTTATCTAAAATTGGATCTAGGTCTTCATCAGACTGTATATCTAAATAACGATAACCATAGCTTTTCTTAATGTCCGATAGAGACCCCGATAACACCTTTATTCCGTTTTTCATGATGCATATCTCTTCGCAAAAGGTCTCCACGCTGTCCATTTGATGACTGCAAAATATAATTGTTTTACGCTTTTTTATTAAATCTTTGACCACATCCTTAAGCATTTCAGCGTTTACAGGATCCAAGCCGCTGAAAGGTTCATCTAAAATGATGAAATCCGGATCATGAATCAGACAGCTGATTAGCTGCACCTTCTGTTGATTTCCCTTTGATAGTTCCTCTGTTTTCTTTTTGATATAAGGGGTCATTTCTAACCTTTCTAACCAGTTTAATGCTTGTTTTTTTGCAATTTTTGAAGGAACGCCCTCTAATTTGGCCAGAAAAACCAATTGTTCAACAACATTCATCTTTGGATAAAGGCCTCTTTCTTCTGGAAGATAGCCGATTAATAGTTCTTTTTTAGAGAATGGGCGTTCATTCCAGAGAATAGAACCGCTATCTGGTTTGATAATATCTAAGATCATCCGAATAGTGGTGGTTTTGCCAGCACCATTTCGTCCAAGCATTCCTAAAATATTTCCCTCTTCAAGTTTAATGTTTAAGTTATTAACTGCTTGGTAACTTCCGAACGATTTGTTTAATCCTTGAATTTCAAAGCTCATTTTATACACCCTTTCTTAGTATTTAATGAAGTAAATGATCGCTATACCAACCAACACGCCTGCAACCGTCATTAGTAAAGACTTCCATTTCATTTTGCTTCCCTCCGTTATCGTTTAATGACAAGATCTAAAGAATTTTTAGCATTCACAATTCCGTTTCCTAGTTTCCTTTTTGTTTCGTTTCCTTTAACTGTTCCTCCATATAAGTATCGTTTTACTGTATTTGGAGAAGGTTTTTTTCCATATTTCTCTTGATATTCAACTATGATTAAGGCTGCTGTAGCTGAAACTTTAGGTGCTGCTAGGCTTGTGCCGATCATAAATTCATAACCAGGAGCAAACCCTAAATATTTTCCAATTTCCGATTGTGGCAGTGTCGTAGGATAAGTGGTCAAAGTCATATACTCCAATTCAACTTTTTGGTGATCGGCAAAGTTTGGTCCGTAGTCCCCAGCAGGAGCCGCAATATCAACATTGGTGCCATAATTAGAATAATAGGCTAATTGATCATTTAGGTTAGTTGCGGATACCGTGACTACATTCGATAATCCGCCAGGCATATGAAGCTGGAGATCGTTTTTTAATCCCATTTGTTCAGCAAGTTTCATAGGGTTTGTTATGTCGTATCCGTCTGTGCCAGACGAAGCTACTAATAAGCTGCCTTTCTTATTTGCATAGAAGATGGCGCGTTTATAGGAAAGATAGGTTGCACGGTCTTCCTTGTTTTTCATTGACTTGTACGTTCCTAAGCTTAGATTAATTATGTCCATATCATCATTGGCGGCTTCAATAATTGCTTTGATGATCCAGCTTGAGTCGGCTGAATATCCTTGAAATACCTTATAAGGTACAATTCCAACCTCTGGAGATATCCCTTTAATGTTTCCGTTAGCCGCAATTGATCCGGCTACCATCGTTCCGTGGCCAATTTCATCTGTTATGGAAGAAACCCCTGGAACAAGAGATTTTCCTGGGCTGACAATATTATCTTTAAGATCGGGGTGATGAACATCCACTCCACTATCAACGATGCCTATTTTCACATTGTGATTGCCTTTTTCAATTAAGTAGCTTGCACCATCAGAAGTGACCTTTTTTATATCCCATCTCCAAGCGTCATAGATGTTACTACCTTCATTGGATGGCAAGAGCATTCTACTTTGAACATGGTTTGATTTTGTCAATTGTGATAATGGTTGACTCATTACACTAGGTGTTCCAAATTCCTTAAGGGTGATGGTTTGTTCCTTGTTCCCTCCTTCAATCATATTTTTATATTTGCTGTTAACGTATTTTTGAGCTTGATCTAACAACTCATAATCTTCACTTGCAATCGTCATTGTATTGATTTCATTGATGGGATCTATTTTTAGTTGCGGATACTTGTTTTTTAAATCTTCCATCATTTTTTGAGTGTTTTCATCTTCTTTTAAAGCAAAAACGTAGGAGTCTGGAGCGCTGTTATTTGAGCTATCGTCTGCATATGCTGTTGAACTTATTCCCGCCAACGTTAGAGCAATAATCAAATAAATACTGAATATCGTTCTTACAGTCATGCGTGTTTTATAACACCACTTTCTCATGATTTTTCTCCTTTATTTGTTGAGTTCTGGTTAATTTGTAATAGTATCCTTGCTGATCTAATAATTCATCATGGGTTCCAGTCTCTACTATTTCTCCTTGGTGCATCACAACAATACGATCTGCATTTTTAATTGTACTGAGCCGGTGAGCGATAATAATTTGGGTGCAAGGCAATCTAGATAAATGTTCAGCAATGATCTTCTCTGAAAGTGTATCTAAGGCGCTTGTTGCTTCATCCAATAATAAAATGGACGGCTTTGATGCTAGTGCTCTTGCTAAAATAAGCCTCTGCCGTTGTCCTCCTGAAAAGTTAATGCCAAATTCAGAGACAGTAGTAGAATACTGAAGGGGCAGCTGCATGATTTCCTCATGAATATTTGCTTGATGGGCCGCTTCTAATATGTCCTCATCGATGACATTCTGTCTGTCAGAAGCAATATTTTCGGCAATTGTTTTATTAAACAGCCGCGCTTCTTGAAACACAACCCCTATCGATTTTCTCAAAAACCGCAAATTGAACTTATTGCTCTCCATTCCATCGAATAGGATAGATCCTTCACTAGGTGTATATAATCCTAGTAAAAGTTTAACAAGAGTACTCTTCCCTGCCCCAGAGGATCCCACTATGGCTAGCCTTTCCCCAGGGTTCACCTCAAAGGAGAGATTTTTAACTGTGTAGTTGCTAAAATGGTTATGTTTGTAAGAGATATTTTTGAATTCAACTTTTCCTTTAATTGGTGCACTAAATACAGATTGTCCATTTCTCCTTTCAGATTTCGCATGCATAACATCGTAGATTCTTTGGATATACGACCCGAGGTAGATTAGTTCTCCATAGCCATTACCAATAGAAATAATGGGGGTAATAAAGGAGAGAGCTAATGAGCTAAAACCTAGTACATCTCCAAGAGACATATTTCCTGAAATGATCGGCTTCCCGCTCAACCATAAAAGATAAATTGGCAATATAAATTGAACAGAAGCCGCAATTGTATTGATCAAAGATGTCCATATTGCTCTTTTTTCGGCATGCATTAGTTGCAAGTTGAATTTTTCAAACCAATCACTGTAAACTTGATTTTCTAATCCCATCACTTTTACATCGCTAATCCCATTAATGCTTTCTGATAATATTCTTTGAACTTGTGATTGAGCAGAAATTTCTTTATCAGCAAGTTTTCTAGAAACAGAAGTGCTGAAGACTAATATCGCAAAGATACTTATTCCAATAACCAAAACAACTCCTGTCATTTTTAATGAATATTGGGTCATTACGATTAAATATGTGATAAGTAATATCCCATCAATTAAAAATGTAATGGCCTTGGTAGAAAGAATTTGTCTGATATATACATTGGAATTAGCCCGAAATAGCAGCTCCCCTGTGGACCTATTTTCAAAAAAACTGTAAGTGAGATTTAATAATTTATCGATAAATTGGGTCATCAGCGATTTATCGATGGCTGTTTGTAATTTGGCGATTAAAAATCCCCTTAGTGCCGAAAAGATCAGATAACTAAACAAAAGGATCAGGATGCTGTAGCCAATTGCTGTTAAATATCCATCATTCTTTGGAACAATTACTTGGTCTGTGATCCAACTTGTTAGCCAAGGGATGACTAAAGCAAAACCTTGTATGAGCAAAGAGGTTAACACAATGGACGCAATTAACGGCTTTTTCCCTAGAACAAAAGAGAGAAAGAAACGGGTATGAGACCCCCCTTTTTTCTTCTCAAAGGATTCAGTTGGAGTCATGACTAACACAAACCCTGAATATTTCGCTTGTAGATCATTTAATGGAATCTTAGTTCTTCCAGAGGCCGGATCTACAATAACAGCAAATTTATTCCCAATCTTCTCCAACACAACGTAATGTTTATTTTCCCAGTGAATAATAGCCGGCAAAAGAATGTTTTTTAAATCATCAACACTGGCCTTATAACCTTTCACATCGAGATTATAGCTTTTTCCTATATCCATTATTTGGAATAATGAGGTTCCGCCTTTTGGAACTCCATATCTCTCTCTCAACTCAGAAAGAGAGACATGATTTCCGTGGAACGATAAAATCATACATAATGAGGCTAAACCGCATTCACTATGCTCCATTTGTTCAATAAATGGAACTCTTCTCATAATCACCCTCTCCTTGCTTGTTACAATTATTAATTCATAATTTGTTCTTGGTGAAGATCAATTTGAAAGGCTATTAGTCCAAGAGTATAAGCAGCGATCCCAATTTGTACGCGTGAAGAAATGTTTAGCTTTTTTTTGATGGAAAATATGATTTCCCCCACTCTGCGCCTGCTAATAAATAATTTCCTTGAGATCTCAATATCTTTAAATCCCTCAGCTACCAAAGCGGCTACTTCAACCTCTCGCTCACTTAATAGATCTTTCACTTACACCTCTCCTCCCTTAATGTTGTGGTTTTGCTTATTAACATCATATCTCGATATCGGCAAGTATTAACCGACATCCAAACAGGGAAAACCGCAATGTTTTTTTGTTGAAATACAAAAAACTGCAATTTCTGATGGTCCATTGATATGTCGCTACGCTGAATTTTGTTTGCAAAAAATTGAAGGGAAAATTAACCTGATATCGAAATACTAGAAAATACAGGAACTCCCTTTTTGGTTTTAAGCGGGTAAAATGAAGGATTATTAAAATAATTCGAGTATGGGCTGAAGGGGTGGATGGTTTGAAACCATTATTGGAGAATCAATGGCGTCAATGTATGATCGATCAAGCAAGCTCATTAATTGATCGTTATTTTTCTGAGGAAGATTTAAAGTTCTATGCATTAAATTATGTTGATTACAAATTTAACCAATCAATAAATTTTGCTCAGTTTACGAAGATTCATTACGATATTTTCTGTAATTCATTTAACAAGGAAGAAGAAATCAGCTTATTAACTATAGTTGAATTGATCTTATTAGCCTCCGATATCATGGACGATATACAGGATGGAGATGCCGCAGGCCATCCTTGGGCTGATGTTAGCGTTGGGCAAAATTTAAATATTATAATTGGCTTATTATTTGCTTGTCTAGAACATATTGAGGGTATGCAAATAGCTGATTTTGTTAAAGGATGGATTCGATCAGAAGTTCATCGCAGTACCCTCGGCTCTATTAATGGGCAGTATATTGATTTATCCAATAATGTCTCCTCCGAATCGGAGTATCTGTCCATGGTTTCTTTAAAGTCAGGCTCTTTAATCCAGATGGCTTGTTTGCTGGGGGCAGGTTGTGTAGATGAAAATACTCAGAAGATGATAAAAACTTATTCTAGGTACTTGGGGATTATTGCACAAATAAGAAATGATGCTAATGATATGATCCATGGTTCCGTTAAAAATGACATCATTAATAAGAAAAAAACGCTTCCTGTTTTATATTATTTACAACTTCAGAAACCTCAATTTCAAATAGTAAAAGAGTATTATCTAGGAAGCCAGCCATATAGTGAGTTGACTAGCCATGAGATTTCAGAGCTGCAAAAAATCCTTATTTATGGAGGTGCCGTAGAATATTGTAAGGTGATGGAGCAACTTTACCTCTATAAATATAAAGAGTGTATTCATTCTTTAAATATTGGAAGCCATGAAAAAGAGAGACTGCTTAATATTAAAATTTAAAATTTCTGTTTGAATGAATCATGAGGATCTCTCTTCTTTCGGGAATTTTATTTCCATGTGTCCGCAGCTTGTAGCATTGGGTTATTTTCTAAAGAAGTAAAGGTGTTGATAATTACATTTAATTCTGATTGGGAAACTCCTTCACAAAGTTTTGAAGCAGATTGACTCCATTCATGAATATTTGGGTTTGTTAATAATTGTTCAACGATTTCCATAATCATTGTTTATCCCACCTTTGGTATTTGATGTTTTAATTATACTGGACAACCTACAAGTAATTTCCACAATGTCTCTTGTAATTACCGCAAAGTATTTTTGTAATTTTCTGAAAGGAAACTCAAGAAGTCATGGTTATAAAAAATAGAAAAGTCATGGCTATTTTTATCTTCACTGTCTATATAGCCCTGCATATATATTTGATTATTCAGATTGTTCAGCCCTTTAGTGGAATCACGATATCGATGGACCGGCACCAAAACGTTATTGTTGAACAGATCGACAAGGATGGATGGGTTCACGATACGAATATTTCAAAAGGAGATATTGTGAAAAAGATTGAAGGGAAGGAAGTAAAAGGGCTTGATGATCAGAAAAGACTGGAACATGCTGAGGACTTAACGATTGAACATAATAATAAAATCACCCGTTACACGGCACCAGATATAAAGTTTTCAAATTTCTTGAAGGAACTCTATATGCCGGAGATTTTTACAATCTTGATTTTGCTTTTATCGATTCTCATTTATCAGAAACATAATTCCACTGCTAATTTCTTAATGAGTTTTCTGATGATGTCCTCTTTAAGCCTTTTAACATCTAATGTTTCTGGGCATAAGGATGTAGGAGCTAGCCTTATTTTAATTTTTTCCTTTCAACTCGGAGTGCTTAGCTTTTTTTGCTTTATCTACTCGACTTTTTTAGAAAAGGACCTCATCCGAAAAAAGCCATCAGTGATCTTAACGATAAATATTATTTTTGGTATTTTCATCATTTTGCTCAATATATACGACTTGTTAATAAAAGATTTGCCAAGTTTATTAACGGACAATTTAATGTTAGTCCATTTCTCTTTAAATATTGTTTATTCCATTGGATTCTTAATCTATCTATATATAAAGAAACGTGATTCTTCTCATGAACCATTTCTTAAATGGATGTTAGTCATTCCAACTATTGCGTTTGTGCCTTTTATCTTTTTACATGCGATTCCTTACATATTAGGACTGCCCATTTTACCTGATGATATTGCAGCTTTATTTCTTTTTGCCATTCCAATAGGCTACTCCTATTTGATCTTAACAAAGCAGCTTTTGGACATTAATTTTATTTTGAATCGGATCCGATATTATACCTTTTTGTCCTTGGTGCCAACGATTATTATTTCTTTTGTGGTCAGTGGGACGGTGAATTATGACAGTAATTTATTTAGCCGTTTTTTACAGAACTTTTTCTTAATCTTCACGTTAAATGTTATCTTTTTACTGCTGAAAGAAAAGATTGATTATTCTTTTCGAAATCAGCTTTTTAGGGACAAAACAAATCTAACTCAAAGCATTGACCAATTTACGCAAAAATTATCTGCCGTTATGAAGGAAGAGGAATTAGAAAGACTTTTAGTGAATGAAGTTGTGTCTGTTTTAAATCCATCGGTCATCGCTTTTGTTGAATATGATTCCGACACTTTTCAATATACGACAAGGGTCTTTCATGGCAATGAAGAGTTGTTTACTCTTCATAAGCACCAGGAATGGCTGATTCAAAGTGATACGAGTGGGGATTTATTGAAATACACTGATTCACTTGGAATTCGCCTTTATAATAAGGATCAGAAAATGGTCTATATTTGGGTGGGGCATAAAAGAAACCATACAAGCTTCAATATTAATGAGAAGACCTGGACAACCACGATCGTAAAATATGTGCGCCTTGTTTATGAAAACTTACATGCTGTTAGCGACTTGATTCAGTCATTACAGCAACAAGACATTGAGGATCGCCCTGCATCGGTTTCTCTATCCCGCTTTTTATTTCAATTAGCTGAAACGGAAAGAAGAAGGCTAGCTTCAGATTTACACGACTCCGCTCTGCAGGATCAAATTGTTTGGTACCGTAAATTGGAACATTTGATTCAAGATAATCAAGACATCCCAAGTGATGTACAGGAGCAATTAATAAAGGTTAAAAACGGAATGGTGGATGTGATTAAACAAATTCGGAGCACTTGCAATGAATTAAGGCCAAACCTCTTATTAGAGGGGGGACTGATTCAATCATTAAAAGAATTATTTTCCCAGTTCCAAATGCGAGTTAAATACCATCTGGATTATGAATTTGATAATATTTCAGAAACGTTTGAGGACTATAATACAAAATTATCAATCTATCGTGTCTTTCAAGAACTCCTTAATAATGCTGATAAGCATTCGAAAGCTACCCATGTATCCGTCAGTATGTGGGAAGATGATCAAATGATTTATATTGACTATCGTGACAATGGGAAAGGTTTTGATATGCAATCACCATATATTAAGAAGAATCATATGGGATTATCAGTTTTAAAGGAAAGAATCTTTAGCTTAAACGGAGAAGTAGAGTTTGTCTCCAGCAAAGGAAAAGGGCTGCAAGTTCATATTACAATACCGAGGTGACCAAATTGATACGCGTTTTGATTGTGGATGACCACCAACTGGTGGGAGAAGGAACGAAAAATATGATTGAGCAGGAACAAAATTTCGATGTCACATACCTTATGGATATTGATAACGTGATTAATAGAAGTCGGGAAGAGCCATTTGATATTTACTTATTGGATATGAATATGCCGGATTGTTCCGGTCTTGAACTTACCCAAAGAATTTTTAAATTTCACAAAGGCGCCAAAATCATTCTTTATACAGGCTTTGAATATACATCTCAATTTAATTTATTAATTGACTCAGGAGTTAGCGGAATTATCAGCAAATCTGCTTCTAAACAGGAGCTTCTGATGGCGATTCATGCTGTATTAAATGGATATACCCTTATTCCTATCTCATTATTAAGTCAATTAAGACTCTCAGATGTTACAGTTCAAACTACAAGCACCAGCACGAAGAAACAAACTAATGTTTCTGTCACTCAGAAAGAGTTAGAGATACTTGAAGGGATTTCAAAAGGGAGAGGGAATAAGGAAATTGCTGAAGAATTATTTATGAGTGTTCGGGCGGTGGAATATAATTTAACAAAAATCTACAAAAAGTTTAAAGTCAATTCTCGATCAGAAGCTTTAGCTGAAGCCGTACGAATGGGAATTATTAATGTAAATCTATAAGAAAAAGGCGGGGACTATTGCCCGCCTTTTTGGTATTAGGCATTTTCTAAAGTTAACACGGAAGGGATATGATTTGGATTCCGTAATCTTAATAATTGAAAGCCAATTCCCGAGATTCCAACGAATAAACCAAGAGAATCTATATTAGATGGACTATCTACCTGATATCTTTTTATATTTTTTATCGAACCAATGACTTGTTTTCCGATGGATCTTGCTTTCCATAATAGCTGATCATCGTTATATTGTTTCGACGCTAATAAATATAATTCGGTATCTCCCATATTGCCATGACACAAGTTATGATTGTTTTTGAAGCCGAAGTTTTCTACATTATTTATGGCAGTCTCAATTTCCCAATCAAAAAGGTGATCATCGCGGTATTTTTTCATGAGTAAGCGGCTAATACCGATACCAGTAGAACCATGTGTCCATTGATGAAGATATTGTTCCTTTTTCTTTCTCAAATCCAGCCATGCCTTTTGATTAGGGTTAAATAGAGACCGGTCGTATGAAATGGCTTGATTAGCGAAATGGAGATATTCTTTTTGAGAGGCTGCTTCGCCTGCTCTCCATAAAGCCGCAGCGATTCCGGTTGTACCATGAGAAAAACCACCTAAATATGTTTGGGTATGCCTGTTTTTCCATGCAACTCCGCGTGAGGTGTCATCGCCATGTTTTATTAAGTGTTGGCTGTACAAATGCATAATCTCAAGATACTCCGAATCTCCTGTACTTTCATATAGATTCAATAAAAGGTGCACGATCCCTGCAGATCCACTTAATAAATCAAACTCCAGATCTTCTTCGACTCTTTGCCTTAAAGTTATTTTTGCCTTCTCAATAAAGGCTGTATATTCACTTTTCGGACTTAATTTTTGAAAATGGAGAAGTGCATATAAAACAGATAATTCCCCGAAAAACGCTGAAACTAATCCTTTTGAGTGAACGAACGGATGAATCGCGGATTGCATGGCTGCATGCGCCGTTTCTAAATATCGTTCTTCTTTTGTTTCCTCGTGCAAATATAATAAAAATAAGGCTACCCCGCTAAGCCCGTCATAAAGGCTTTGCTTCATTGGTGCTACGAACCAATGATCGTTTAGTATATTAATGTTCAACCAAGAGGCATTTTGTTTGTTGTCTGAGAATGTTACTCCGTTCACTAGAATATCTCCGATTTTTTGGGCTTCCTTAAGAAAACTTTCTTGATGATCAAAAGGTTCTGTGGAAAAATGATGTGCCTTTGCTCTTTTAATTTCGAAATAGGCATGTCTGTTGCCTTCAATCGATAATATTAACCAGTTCGTTTGGTCCTCTTTTTCTTGATGTGTAAGATTTTTAATTTTGTTAATGACTTTCTGGTAACCACTTTCTTGAAAAAAGTCTGTTATCTGCTCTCCGTAACTGTTATATAAGTGACACGAATCAACAAAGCTTGTAAAGTAAGGCACATCCCTTTGTAAGAGATCACTGATCTCGTGTTTCACAATTCGTTTATCTAAATAAGGATACTGCCACATTCTTTCAAATAACTTCTCTACATAAATGGCATCACGCATGTAATCCGGATGTGTTGATTCAAGCAGAAAATGCGCGTATTGTTGTGTCGCCCTGCCAATAATTCTAGTTTTTAATCCTTTAAATAGCGAGAGAGGTCCATCCTCACGAACAAGGCGTTCTTTATTGTCTAAAAAGAATTGCATCATTTCTTCAAATCCCGCAACGATATCGGACAGGTAGTCATGCGGCTGAACCAGGACTCCATTTAACAAAGGCAAGTTAGAAGCTCCTTGACTTTTAGCTTCTTTTAAAGAGTAGACCATATTATCCGTATTCACTTGATCTAGACCTAGAACTTTAAAAGGCAAGACTTGTTCTTTCCCATTTAAAGCACTGAAATCTAATCCTTTTCCATCCGAATTTTGAAACAAACTTTGAGGAAGAAGGCCAGTGCCAATTACGGAATCCGCCTGCTTGTATTTCAATTTAATTTCAGAGCTATCCGGAAAATCCAGTGTCGGATACTGGTGAAAAATCGTTTCTAAATCAATGACATATGGATATTCGCCGTGTGCAATCAGATTTTCAAAATGCATATCGGCACCATTCAATAAATACATTAGGCCAGCGAGGCTGCCAAAGCGGAAATAAAAACGGCTAACTTCCTCCTTTGACATACACCCCTTTGGAGTAATTCTTTGCTCCCATCCATACTCGCCTGAATCAATTATTTTATAGGTTGGTAAGGATAAGGACTGGTTTTCTCTAGAGATCCATCTAACTAATTGATTATAGGTTGATGCAATCGCTAACGGCTTAGGTTTATACATAATTTCTTTTTCATTTTCAAATACAAGTTTCATAACTGTATTCCCTCTTTGATGGGTATCACCTTGGCCGATATTTATTTCAAGCAGTGCTTCTGCATCAATAGCAAACTCGTTTTTTAAGACAGACCAATCCTTTTCTAATCTGAGTAGCAATGTTTGGATATTGTCTAAAAAATAATCAGTTCTTGTTATTAAAAATCTCGTAAGAACAGCATATTCCTTATAAAATTCTAGTAAACTGTAAAAATTTCTTGCCTTTTGAGCAACAAAAGATTTAAATCGGTCTTCCGGTGTTTCACCAACCAATTCTTCCCGTAATTTTGATACATTTAGCTCCAATATCAAAGACCTTGATGCTATATTCAATAATTCTTCTGCGAGGGACAATAGCAGCTTTTGTTTGATCTGTTCTAAGTGGAATGGGACGGATTTTAAACGAAGTTGCATAGATTCGATTATAATTGCTGATGCGTATACGATGAAGGGATAAACAAATTCAACTAATTGGAATTCTTCTTCATTTAAATCTTTATTTTTTAATAGTTCCAATCCTAATTCTAATATTGAAAAATTTATATTTTTCAAAGGTCCATGGTATAACTCTGCATTTTCATCTTTAATTGGACAAATGAGTGCTTCAAACATTTCCTCATTATAACCATCATATTTAAGTCTTTGGGAAAAGTTATTTTCTTTTCCTTTGTGCAAATCTTCTTTCCATTTACTTACATTGAAAAATTCTTTATGATTCATTGTTGGATTCTTTTCATTAGATAAAACCTGGTATCTTTCATGTAAGAATAATGAATGAATAAAATCTTCACTTTTTATCATCGTTTCAACTGTCATTGCGCTGATTCTCCCCTCTTAAAAATATTGCTAATGTTTCAAAGACCATTGAACTATTAACAATATTTTTAATTAATAAGAGGCAGCTAGAATTTAACTGCCTCTTAAAGAAATTTAATTTAGCAAATTTTGATTGAAGTTGTAAGACCAATGATCACTCCCAAACATAATGGAGTGGTCTCAGGTTTTACGTCAGACGCTCCTTGGATCGAAGCTAATTCTTCATCGCTTAATTCAGCTAATGCCTTTCCAGATGGGTGAGAAAGTACTTCATCAAATTTTTGACGAACATCTTGATTCTTCCATGCATTGATAATTTCCTCTCTAGTTACCTTTGCCATTTCAATCATCCTTCCTTCGTTTTTAATTTTTTATTTTTCTTGATGTCCTGTTGCTTATGTCTATACTATATAGAGAATTTTTCTTTCTTTGCACTTCGCAAAATTGCATAATTTAAAAAATTCAAAAAATAATAGAGAAGGAAGTTTTATGATCGATATTAATAAAATGATTGAAGGGATCATGAAGGAGAAGAAACCAAAGAAAAAGCAAGTCGGCTTATATTTAGATGAAGACGTTTTAGATAAGATCGGTGATCAGGGAAGGAAAGGAGCCAAATCTGAGTTTGTAAATAGGGTATTAAGGCAGGTTTTAAAGGAGAATGGTGTTCTTTAAATACTGTATCGTGAAATATAAAGTTGATATGGATTATTTCTAGCACTATAAAAGCAGTAGCCATGCGCTATGTGAATACCGGTGTTAAAATCCTCAATAATAACGGTTTAAAATTCCCCAGTTATCACAGATAATCTATTTCGATTAGAGATAGATTGGAAGTGTAGGAATGACGTTATTGTTGGAGGATTTTTTGATGATTCGAGAATTGAAACAGAAAGGCTGGGCCATAAGTGCTATCGCCAGGGAAACTGGATTTGATCGAAAAACGGTGAGGAATTATATCAATGCTGAAAGTTCACCTCAATCAAAGCCGCGTGCCAAGCGACCAAGCAAACTAGATCCATACAAGCCTTATTTGTTGGAACGTATCAAAGAAGGCACGACCAATTGTGCTGTACTGATTGAGGAAATTCGTGCGATGGGGTATCAAGGCAAAAGTACGATCCTTCGAGATTTTGTTCAACCGTACCGAGAAGCCCCCAAGAAACAAGCAACCGTGCGGTTTGAAACAGCTCCAGGACGACAAGCGCAAGTGGATTGGGCAGAAGATATTGGTGAATTTATGGTTAATGGGGAAAAACGATCGCTTTATGCCTTCATCATGATCTTAAGTTATTCCCGTAAACGCTATATTGAATTTACAACCGATATGACACAAGAAACCTTGATGAAATGTCATATGAACGCTTTTAGTTATTTTTATGGGATGCCGCAACAGTTGCTTTACGATAATATGCGTACTGTGGTCACCAAACATAGCTTGAAGCAAATTCGTTTCAACAAAAAATTCGAGGATTTCCTCAACTACTACGGGATTATCCCTAAAGCCTGTAAGCCCTACAGGGCTCAAACAAAAGGAAAAGTAGAACGAGCAGTTGCTTATTTAAAAACGAATTTTTTGAAGCGTCGTCTACCTGAAACATTAGAAGAACTGAATTATGAAGTACGAAAATGGCTAGATGAGGTTGTCCATAAAAAAAGAAACCAAACTACGCAACAAACACCGAATGAACGATTTGAGGAAGAGCGAGGATTATTACTTGCGTGGAATATAAAACCTTTATACCCTATTCAACAATGGGAACTCCGGGAAGTGAGTAAGGATTGCTTGATTTCATATAAAGGGAATCAATATTCTGTCCCTTATCGATTTGTCGGACAGCGTTTAAAGATTCGGGAAAACGATGAAGCCATACTAGAAATTTATGATGAACACGAGTGTATAGCCACACATCCAGTGATCGATGGAAAGCGTCAAATGACGCTAGAAAGTAGCCATTACAGTGGTTTACCTGGAACAAAAAAAGAGCAGGAAATGAATCTAAATGGTTTGGCGACCCCAGATTCTCCTACTCCAACATCCAATGTCGTCCATCGATCATTGGCTGAATACGCTGCCCTCGAGGAAGGTGATTAATTGTGTACTCATTACTCGAAGAACGCTTAAAAGTGTTAGGTTGGCAGCAAACGGCACATCAACTAGATTCATTAGTTGAAAGTGCTTCTGCCAATAATGTATCATATTTTGACTTTCTTGACACGCTTGTGAAGCAAGAATGGGAGCAGCGAGAAGCTCAAGCACTCACAAAGCGCATACAAAAAGCAAGATTTCCCTATAGCAAAACGATTCATGATTTTGATTTTAGCTTTCAACCAAGTATTAGCGAGCAACGCGTAAAAGAAACGCTCACATGTCGCTTTATTGCGAATGGGGAAAATCGCTTGATCTTAGGACCGCCAGGTGTCGGGAAAACCCATTTAGCCATTGGTTTTGGCTTAGAAGCACTCGCAAAAGGCTATCATGTGTTATTTATGACAGCGGATGACTTAGGTGAACAATGCCAAAAAGCAGCTAAAAAAGGAACGATGAATTACTTAATCAATCGTCTCTGTAAACCGGACTTAATTATTCTGGATGAGGTCGGCTATTTTTCGTTTGATACTTTAACAGCTAATCTATTTTTTCAAGTGGTTTCAAAGCGTTATGAAAAAGGTGCGATGATCATTACATCGAATAAATCCTATGTAGAATGGGGAAAAACTTTCGGTGATGATGTACTGGCGACGGCGATTCTGGACCGTCTCCTCCATCACTCCGTTACGTTTAATATTAAAGGTGATTCATATCGCATGGAGGAAAAGAAAAAAGCTGGGATCTTCCCAACTCCTCCAGCGATAGAATCGGAAAAGTGAGGATTTTTATTCCGGCATTTTTGGGGAATTTTACGCCGGTATTGACACGCTACTGCTTTTATAGTGCTTACTAAGGTATTTACATGGTATAAAATTAGTGTTTTTGCATTAAATAGAAATATGAAAACTTTTAAAGTTTTAATTCTTAAAAAGTTAAATCTGTAAAAGATTAAAACATTAATACATTTAGTGAGATCAGGGTGCATTTCATCAACATTTAAAGTGAAGGGGAGAAGCAAAAGATGGTCAAAATAGATTTGAGAAACAAAAAAGAACGATCAGATAAAAAAATTAATGTCAATCCAGCTTTAGATCAAGATACTCACTGTAAGCTAAAAAAGTTATCTGTCAGCTGCGATGTATCGAAAACAAAAATGGCAGAAATGATATTAAAAATGGCTTTAAATCATCCGAGTATTATTCAATATTTTCAGGAGCAATACAATAAAGACCCACAGTATCGAGTAATCCCTGTGAAAAAAGGAAATCACATCACTTATTAGTCTTCTTTATTTTGCCTTCCAAAACTTTTCATATCGTTTCATATTCTTTGAGATGCTCATCCAGTTTTTATGACATTTAGGGCAGCGCCCATGGATGGTCTGTTTTTTGATCTCTTTCTTGCAGTCTTGGCATTTTGTCACTTTCATCCCTCTCTTCTGTTTTTGATAGTAGTATCATCATTTCCGATGAAGAAGGAGTCTATACTTCTAATTACTAAACTCATAGAAAAAGCCCTTTTGATGTAACTCAAGAACCGCTAAATGGTATCTAAGCTACATTCAAAGGGCTTTTATTCCTCTTTATTTAACCTGGATGTCCCCTAACCAAAGGTAGTCAATACAAAGCAATTCCTAGAAATCCAGTTTGCTCATATTTTTCTCTCATTTGATCAATAAGCACCTTAACTTTCGCTTGATTCCATCGAATCTTGATTAATAAAATCCATATTTTAAATTCAATTTATATTAATGGATGGTTATCCATTAATTACATGGTGAACCGCGTTTAAAATAATAAAATAGCCCCATTTTTATATAATAACTTAACATTATACTATTTTTATATTTATTCATGCAACTAATGAGCTCTTTAACGTGTGAAATACATATTACTCAATACTCGGTTAGAGGTTGATCACTGCTTTACGTCCTGTCAAAAGTATGGTCTAAGTAGTTAGCTTGTATACATCGCTGCTCAAGTGGGTGTGAATAAATGCAATTTTTTTGATAAATAGAAATGGAGGAGAACGTTTGAAGAAAATGATAGCGAAACTTTTGGTTTTTTCTATGTTTTGCAGTATTTTGCCTATGAATCCAGTGGCAGCTGAACATCCAAAAGAAACCAAAAAGCCAACACCTGTTGTACAGAAAAAAAAGAAAGAATTGATCGAAAAACGAACGGAAATCTCGAAAACGTATCAAAATCCAGATGGAACGCTGACAACGGAGATTTCTCCATCACCGCTCCATTATAAAGATCCTTCTTCAAAACAATGAAAAGAGATTGATAACACGCTTGAAGTAGATTCCACATCGGATACGATCTCAAATGCGGCAAATACATTTGATGTTGATTTCTCGAAAGAATGGTCACAAAATAAGACAGCGGTTGAAGTAGAAGAAGGGGATACATCAATTTCTTTGACTCCAGTGCCAACGGATAAAAAAGGAAAAGCGCCCAATCATGCTTCTGCCAAAGTCAATAAAAACAGTGTTACCTATCAGGAAGCATTCGATGATACTGACTTAACGTATACTGTAGGGAACCAAAAGGTGAAAGAAGATATCCTTTTAAAGGAAAAGCCACAGCCAGATGAAGTCATTTCCTACTCTTTTGCTATTGATTTAAAAGGATTGACGTATCAGGTTGAAGAAGATGGTCGAGTGTTATTTAAAGATAAAAAAACGAAAAAACCTCTTTACTACTTAGAGAAGCCGTATATGTATGATTCATTTACACCTGAAGGGTTTGTCAGTTTTTCAGATACTTCTATTCCAGAAGGAGCTACGTCCTATGATGTAGACATGAATATCCGGAAGAAAGGACATCAACTTCTTGTTGATATTATCCCGGATCAGAAGTGGATACTAGATGACAGTCGTGTCTATCCTGTCACCATTGACCCAACCATTGCGAAGTATCAGCCGGTTACGGAATTGATCGATACAAATATTCGCAGTGCGAGCCCTACTCAAACGGGTGGCGCCGATTTGGAACTTGGAGCTGGACTTCATAAGAATTCAACCACAACTAATGTGATCCGCTCTTTATTAAAATTTGATATACCTGATTTTCCAGCGGGAGTCCGAGTTCTTGATGCAGAGTTAAATTTATGGGCTTCTTCCGTATGGAATGATACACCTGTCCAGCTAGATCTTTATCCGATGGCCAGCGACTGGCAGGAAAACTATGCGACATGGAATCGCCGGACTTCTTCCGCTCTGTGGACTACTAACGGAGGGGATTATCATCCAACTAAGTTTTCTTCTCAAAATGTTGGAGCATTAGGCAGTACTTTGGAGGACAATCATTATAAATGGTCTATTACACCATCTTATATGGAACAAATCTTAGCATCACCCAATCAAAGTCTTGGATTCTTACTAAAGTCTGCTTCAGAAGGAACAGCTTCTTATAAAAAGTTTTATTCCGGAGATAACCTAAATTATGCAGGCTATTCACCTTTACTTACGATTACTTACGTATCCAACAGTCGTCTTGGCCTAGAAGATTACTGGACATATAATGAGCAGGAATTAGCAGATGGACAAGCTTATGTCAATTTGGGAACGGGAAATGGAGTTGTTCAGTTTACTGATTTTGATATTAGCGGCCGCGGTAGCTCTGGTATTTCATTTGAACGAACGTATAATACAAAAGCTTCCGAAGTAGATGCCTTTGGACGAGGCTGGTCGTTTACCGGTTCGGAAAGCATAACGGAAATGACAGCCGATAAAACGATCACTTATACCGACCGAGACGGCACCGTTCATGTTTTTCCTTACAATGCAACTACAGGAACATATCAGTCGCCAGCTGGAACGTACTTAACCCTTATAAAGGATGGAACAGATGGTTATAAACTGACTGACAAATACGGAAATGTGTCCCGTTTTAAAAAGATTGCTCAAGATCCCGAAACATCTGGCTATACGGTAGCCAAATTAGAATATGAACAAGACCGTAATGGCAATACAACTGCCTACACCTATGATACGAAAGGAAATGTAAGGAGTATTACAGATGCTTCTGGTCGTGTTATGACCATTAGTTATGACCCTTGGGGCATTTCTAGTGTTACATTTGAAGGCAAAAAAGTAACCTATCATTATACGTATGAAGGACAATTAAAAGAAGTACGAAAGTATAAGGATTCAACCAATTACGTATCCACATTCTTTGCTTATTATCCTGATGGAAAAATGGAAAAAATTGTGGATGCAAACGAAAAAGTCACCAAGCTTAATTATGAAAACGGGTTTATCCACTCCATTGAACAACCGTCCACAACAGGAGAAACCATCCCTGTCACAGAATATGCTTATAATATTGCAACCTATACATCAGAAGTGACTGATCCAGAGGGTGGTGTCACTAAATATAAAATGAATGACAACTATGTAATACAGTCCATTACAGACCCATTAGGTGATACCGTTGAATACATGGAAATGGATGCGAACTTTAATCCGAAAAAAATAAAGGATGCGGAAGGAAACACTACTAACAATCTGTATGATTCAAAAGGTAATGTGTTAGAAGAAAAAGATCCAAAAGGTAACACAACGACGTATACGTATGACGAGTATAGCAACATGAAAACGATGACCGATGCTAAGGGTACAACGACGTATATATATAATACAAAAGGGGATCTTATTAGCATTAAAGATCCAGCTGGTCATTTAACGCAGTATGAATACGATGAGTATGGAAACAAAACATCGACCATCTTCCCTGACGGATCGAAAGAATTTTATACGTATGATCAGTTAAATAACTATCAGAAAACGGCTGTCGATCCTTTAGGACGGACAACTGTAACACTGACTGATGCTTTTGGAAATGTAACAAGTATAAAAGAGCCGAAAGGAAATACTACCTCTTTCACCTATGATCAGCGCCAGCTATTGACATCTGTAAAAGATGCCAAAAACGATGTAACGTCTTATGGATATGATGAAAATGGAAACATGACGACAATAACTAATGCGGCTGGTAAAATCGTTAATCTGACATATAATGATCAGAATCAGGTTACATCCCGAAAAGAGCCTATGGGGGAAACTACATTCATGTCATATGATGAAAATGGGAATGTAGTATCTATTAGAAAGCCAGTGGATGAAGGGAAAATAGTAACTATTCAAAATGAATATGATGCGGTTAACCAGCTAAAAGCTGTCTTGACTGACGGAATGAAAAAATGGTCCTATGATTATGATGGCAATGGCAATGTAAAGCAAGTGACAGATGAAACAACTCAGCAGACAAAAGTGATGGAATATGATGAAAATGGCAATTTGGAAAAAGAGACAAAGGGAAGCCAATCGATCACTTATGGCTACAATGGAGTGAACGAGCTTACTTCTGCCAAACAATTGTAGAGCAGTCATATGGAATAAATACAAATGGACAACTAGAAAAAGTATCTCGTAATGGTAGCGAACAAGTAGATCAGAAATATACAAAAAATGGCCTATTGGATATTTTGACTTATGCGAACGGCGTTGTGGCTGATCCAGAATATGACGCAGCTCAGCAACTGAAGACGCTATCCATAAAGCGAGGAACATCTAACCTATTATCTGAGTCATTTGATTACGATGAAAATGGAAATATCAAAGAGACCACCTCTTCTCAAGGAAATCGCTCTTACACATATGATGAGCTAAATCAATTGCGAAGTGAGACTCTTCCTGATGGTACAATAGAATCCTATGAATATGATGCTGTTGGTAATCGGTTGAAAAAAACAGCAGATAAAAATGGACAGAGTGAAACAACAACGTATACCTATAACGATAATAACCAATTGACAGCGGTGAACGGACAATCGTATACGTATGACAAAAGCGGCAACCGTAAGCGGGACAATCGCTTTATTTATGAGTATGATGCATTTAATGAGTTAACAATGATTAAAAATCTTTCTGGACAGGTAATCGCAACCTATAAATATGATGAACAAGGTCGCCGGGTTAGCAAAACGGTGAATGGAAAGACAACCAATTATCATTATGACCAAGGGATTCAAGTTCTATTTGAAACAGACGACAACGGTACAATTACAGCAGAATACAGTTACGATCAAAGTGGATTCCCCTTGACAATGACAAAAAATGGTCAGACATACTATTATGTATTAAACGGCCATAAAGACGTTGTGGCATTAACTGATGCGTCTGGAAATGTCGTAGCTTCTTATAAGTACGATGCATGGGGAAATGTCCTATCGCAAAGCGGTGAAATAGCAGAAAGCAATCCTTATCGTTATGCAGGTTATCGATATGATGAGGAGAGCAATCTGTATTACTTAATAGCTAGATACTATCAAGCTTCTGAAGGTGTTTTCTTATCTAGAGATCCAGATGCTGGCGATATTAACGATTCCAAAACTCTAAATGGTTATAACTACGCTAATAATAATCCGATAATGAATTATGATCCTGATGGACATCTCGCTAGAGCCGTAGCACAAATTTTAGCGTCAATAGCATCTGTAGCAATGAAAAAGTTATTTGATTATGGAGAAGAGAAAGCAAAAAAATATCTTAAAAAACACTTGATTCCTCAGATTAAAAAAATAACAAAACACTTCAAGGTTATATGGAACAAAAAGGATCATTTGATATATGTGTATGATCCCACAATAAAAGGAAGCAGTGGAAGACTATTTGCAATAGAGAAGGGGCCAGCAATGTATAAGAATAATAAAACCGGAAAGAAGAAAAAGATGTCTGGTTATTGGCATTATCACATTGGTCCAACCGGACACTATCAACCTAGCTGGGCTGCTCCGAGAGGTTATACAATTATTAAATGAGCAGGTGTAAAATGAAAAAGAATATAACTATCACTGATGGAGATTTATGTATATTGGAGCATATACATTTAAATTTTAAAGATTTCTCATCATGGGACTTTCTTACAGACGGAACGTATCCCGATGGAACGAGCGATATAGAAGAATTAACAAGAGCTTTCTTAGATTCTATGTTAACACCTCCTTTCTTTATCGTATTTGAAGAATACCCTGAATTGAAGAGTAAAATTGAATCCCAATTGCAAGAGAATGAAATTGAATACCATATAATGGAAGTGGCATTCGATATTGTCTGTATAAAAATAGGCAGGAAAGAGCAATATTCTTTGGTGTTGTCTTTGTTAGATTATACTTTAGAGATTCATATACTCGCAGGTAATGAATTACAATTAGAAGATGTCATTCCTGTAGTGAGTCATGAAGGTGCTATACAGTATGACCTAATAGACATAGAACGTTTGCATACGTTTGTTTATATAATGGAATTTGGTATCCAATACTGTACCCGTGATAATCAACTTGATCAAAAGAAGTTAGCTGATTTTTCCTTAGCAGGATTTCATCTAATGGAACAAATATGATCTGAAGGATAGTTTTATCAGTATATGGGTACAAGATAGGATAGACAGTATCCATATGATCCATTATTCAAGTAACAACCCAATTATGAATATGGATCCAAACGGACATTACTCTGTTAAAAAGTACTCATGGGGAATCAAATTGAGATTGTCGTCTAAAGAGGTAGGAAAACTAGTTGGTTCAATAGAAGCAGGATATGCTGGGTCTTCAGCAGTGGCGTATGTGGTTTATAGAATGGTCCCGAAAGCTTGGTATTCTTTATTTACTGCTGTATCGATTAGTGCTCTAAAAATAGCTGATAGAGTTGGTAAGCCGGGAATTACATTATATGTTTACTATACGCGCCCGATATATTTTTTACCTTAATGATAAACTCAATTAGGAGTTAATTAAATGAAAAAGTTAGAAAAATTCTATATTTTCCTCTTATGTCTTCTTTTAATAATAGTTATGTGTAACGTAGTAATTGTAAAAGGAAAAATTATAGGTGATTATTTAGATCTTCTTTTCATAATAATTGTGTTGTTAATCGGCTTTTTTATGATTATTAGAAAAAAATGAAAACCTATGTAAGATTGATTAATTAGATGGATAAGGGACAGGTACCTTGTCTTTTTACGATGACAATGGAAACATAACAGAGGTCACTTCTTCCCAAGGAAACCGTTCTTACACCTATGATAAGCTGAATCAGCTGAAAAGCTAGATGCTACCGGATGGCATCTTATGAATATGATGCAGGGGGGGGGACCGGACGAAAAAAACAACAGTAAAAATGGACAAAGTTTGTGGCTATTTTAACGGATGTTTTTCTTATAATAAGAGCAAGAAGCAAAAAAGTTACTAAATAAATAGAAGCATTTGCTGATAAAGAGTGTCATGTACTATTTATATTTAGTTTGGTATCTGACACTTTCTTTTTAATAACTATGAGGTTTTTGTACGAGAGTATAAAATATTTTGTGTAAATGAATAGAACGCCAAAAAAGAAAGACCTTTTTTTGGGTAGAATTGAGTTAACACACGTAATGGTCAACCAAATGTAGACGTTAAGTCGAATTGGTTCATACGCAATTTTGGTGAACAAGCACGAGGGGTTTGTGTAATCCTTTGTTTTACTTTAACGGTGTTTTATAACTATTTTATCCAAAGTAACTTAATATATCAAAAGTTACATTGAATCCCCCAACAAAACTGCATTTTCTCCAGTTTTGTGATAAGATCAAGATATCGAAAAATAAGTTACATTCAAATCATTGATTTTACTGTATTGTTGGAGGTGACGATGAAATTGGCGACGACAGCTACTAAAAGTAAAAAAGAGGAAATAAAAGATGTACAGCCGATTCGGTCTTTGGAAAAAATCAGTGACATGAAATGGTCGTTAAAAAAATGGTGTGGCGAAAGAGATTACATTTTATTCCTGATCGGGATCAACGTCGGTCTTCGCGTTGGAGACTTGCTAAAGTTGAAGGTGAGTGACGTAAAAGGAAAAAAACGGATCACTGTCAGGGAAGGAAAAACGAAAAAACCCCGTGTGATCCATTTAAACAATATTTATGATGAAATTGACGCATACATCGACAACATGAAAAAATCAGAATGGCTGTTTCCGAGCCGAAAAGGCAATCAGCCGATCAGCCGGGTGCAAGCCTACCGCCAATTAAACAAGGCGGCAGAAATGGTAGATATTAATGAAGGAATTGGTACGCACACGATGAGAAAAACCTTTGGCTATTGGCATTACAAACAGTTTAAAGACGTGGCCGAGTTGCAAAAGATCCTGAATCATTCACATCCGGAAGTGACGCTAAGATACATTGGGATTACAGATGAGCAGATTGAGAATAATTTGAATCAGTTTATGTTGTAGGGGGCGTTTGGAAGGAACGGCATACAAGGGCATATATAATAGAAGAAAAGCGGTGTCATTCGTTGATGAATGATGCCGCTTTTTGCTTGTTTGTATCATCAATTCTCATTTTCGATGCTTCTTCCTAATTTTATTGTTATATATAGTTAAAAGAAATAAGTCCCTTTGGTGTTTAAATTTTTAGATTCTTCACCATTCTCTCCATTCTAGAGATGTATCTCCAAACAATTCAACTTCTTTTTTTGCTAAAATTTCCTCGATGAAATCACACAATTCTTCCCTTTCCGTTGTTTCAATAAAGTAATTATACTTTTGATTTAACTCATTTAATTGAAGTACCAATTCCTTCACATAAACCAATGCCTTCTCATTAGTTAGTTTCTCCTCTTGAATGACTTTTTGGTAAAAAACTTTTAATACACTTTCTGTGGCACCAATATTTTCTTCTGTGAATTGGAAATCTACCTCCATTTCATCGCGCCACTTTTCTGTCGGCAGTTCAATTATTGCTTGTTCAGCATAATCTGTCGGCATTTTAATGATTCTTTCTTTTCCTTTAAAATCTTTTAACGAATGTGTGTAATGCTTTTTATCTTGAAAATTAACTATGTCCACATGCAAACATGGATTTAGATCACCATCTCGAATAAAAGTTGAATAAAAATTTAGAAAAATTATATTCTTTAAATTTTTCGCAAACTTCAAAGAAGGGATTTCACCACAGCCTAATAATGTAAGTTCTTTTAAATGATACAAATGATGCAACTCATGAAAATCAGCAATTTTTTTGCACGATTCTATTACTAGTTTTTCCAATGAATGATTTAACACTTTCAAATCACCTATATGAACCAAACTCTTCAAGTTGTCTAAGTTTATTTCTTTTAATTTATTCATATTTTCAATTCCCAAAAGAGAATCGATCCGAGAATCAGAAATGACCAATTTTTCAAGATTCATCAGAGACTTTAAATTTGATAAATCCCTTTCTGTCGGCCTATATTTCCATAAACCTAATTCTTTTAAATTGGTTAACTGTTCAAGACCCTTTATTCGTTTATTCCAATCAATATAAAGGGACTTTAATGTGACTAGTTTACTTAAGTCTAATTCGATATTTCGATTGTCGTCTACTTCGCTAAAAGATAAACCTAATAAATTTTTAATATGATACACACCAGAGATATCTGTTAAGAAGGAATTCATGACATCTAAATACTGTACATTTGGACATTCACTCAAAAAACTTATACTTTTCTCTCGATAATACAACTCATTAATCTCGATTTTTTTTATATCGTTTTCATTAATATATTTAATACATTCAGCTAAATGCTTTTGAGAAATACAAACACATTTTTCCTCTTCCCTTTCTCTTATTGTTACATTCCCTATTTTATATAGTTCCATGTTCCCCTCCATGATAAATTTGTTCTTGAAATGTTTAAAGCCTCTTAGAATAAAGATACCCTAATAGTTCAAAGGCTTGAGCGACATTATACATGTTCATTTCACCCCTTTCATACAACGATTGTTTGATTAAGTTCAATATACAACAACTGTTGTATTAATAGAAGAAACTCGTCATTTTGTATCATCTGTATCTTAACAGCATATAATAAAGATAAAGTCATTTGTAGACGTCTACAAATTTGTTATAATAAATGTATACGAAAGGGGTGATGACGGATGAAAACAAATGAAGCAGTGATCCGCAAAATGAAGGCTTGGCTAAAAGAGCAAGGTCATTCTTATCAATGGCTGGCGCATGAGCTTGGGGTCAGTAAATCCTTAGTTGGTCATATGTTATCAGGCGAACGAACATTGTTGCCGAAACGAATAGAAGAATTTGCCCGAGTGATGAATGTATCTGTCACAGAGTTAGTGAAGAATGAAGTGGCTCAATCGGGCCCGCTCACTTATCAACTGCGAGGTAAATTGTCGAATCGCCGTTCAAAGCGGGAGTTAGATACCTTGTTATTTGCGATTGAAGATTATGTAGGTCTCAAAGAGCAGGTGAGAGAATGAATCACCAAAAACAGACGGAAATGATAGCGGAAGCCTTTGCTGCAAGCTTTATAGAAGATACCATTGGCCGTGATATTTTTATTGGTTCACATATTGAACGAATTCTTGCTGATCAGGTGACGGTCATTTATCAATATGTTGAAGATCAAGCATACTTTGGCGCCGCGATACAGCATCAGAACGGTGAACAATTTGTTGCTTTAAATACGTACCATTCTTTACGGTTGCGTTATTTTACAGCCGCGCATGAGCTATGGCATTTATTAGAGGGAAGCCAATATCAAGATGAAAATTTTGATCATGAAAGAGCCGCAGACCGATTTGCCGCAGCCATTATGCTGCCGAAAGCTTTAACGCTCGAGCTATGGAGAAAGTTTAAAAAGCTATACAATGCGGAACAAGCTATTCTGCAAATAGCGGATTTAGCGGCTGTTCCATATGTAGCGGTTCTTCGCCGATTAGCTGAACTGGGCGAGAATGTATCTGGTTTAGCATCATCAGAAGAAGAATGGATGACCAAGCGTTCTCCATACAACCTTCCTGAATCTGTGCTGGATCAACCGATGCCATTTACTCGTTTTAGTGCTTATGAACAAGCAGTAGACGCGGCAATGGAACAAGCGAAACTTGATAACTTAGCCGCAGCCAATAAGCTCACCCATTTTGCGCCTGAAAAAGCTAAGAAGTATCAAGAAGAAACGCTGCTTGCCTATGAGGAAAACAAAGATGAAGCGTAGTGGCAAAGTATTTATCGATGCAAATATGATTATTCACGCAGCGGTCTATCATTTGATTGGAATGAACGGCACCGCTTTTGTAGGATTAACCCTCATTTCCGCTCTTCTCCCGCACTTCAATGAATAGTTGCCCTCTTTCCCTTCTTTAAAGGCTACAGTACATGATTTTTCCTTCCAAGAGAATGCACATTCCCTCAGAAAAAAGAAGTGTTTGAATAGAAGTCTGTATTTTTACAGTGTAGTTGTTGTACCTTGCTAAAAACACTTATATACTGATTTCAGTAGTACTCAAAAAGATATTTCAAATAAACAAAAAATAACTCAACCCTGCTAAACGGAAGCGGGGAAGAGTTATCTTTGCTGAGTGCGCCAGCCCTGCTAAACGGAAGCGGGGAAAGCAACACTCTACGTACTATTATTCCTTACTCATAAGAATAATACTTATTGTTTCTAGTGTCAATATTTCAAATGAAGGATGATTATAAATGAGTTTTCTGCTTTTTTTTGATGAATCGAATAAAATCGATCAACCAGACAAAAAGTTTTCATATTATGGAGCTTATGGTGGACATGCATCGGCTTTGGCAAGAACAACAAAAGAGGTCCTCAAAATATTCAAAGAGATAAATTCCAAGAGTGAATTACATTTTACTGAATACACCCACGACAAACATGTTAAAAAGTACTTTAAAGTGCTTAACCAAGTCATCAACGAAGATATTTCTATTAATTTACTCATTGTTGATAATGAGGACGCTGCTAAAGTTGCTTCACAGATGAATATTAGCCTTACAGAATTGCGGAGCTTATTCTATGTGAAAATACCCGAACGGCTCTTTTACGGGATAACCAGAAACATTCAGGAAAACATTGATGTGAAAATAAAAGTGGATCACGATAACGGATACTTGGTGTTGGACCTCTACACTAAGCTCCAAGAACAAATGAATGCTCATGCAGCTTATAGAAATAAAAAGTATAAAGTGAAACAAGCGAGACCCCAGGACTCCAAAAAATCGATCCCGCTCCAGATTATCGACACTTTCATTGGCATCGTTGTCTTCCTGATGGAAAAGTCCTATCTCGAAAATACAAATTCAACCAAAATAAAAAGCGATCTCATCTATAGATTTTTAATTCACGATAAGAACATCGACAAATTCCAAGAGCAAATTAAGTTGTATCAATGGACAGGTAATGAAACCCTTAAAGAACTAACTATAAGTAAGTACATATCCGAATTTTTAGTGTTTAAAACACAGTATGATATTCAAGAGCTGAAAAGGTTAAACGCTATTCTCACTACATATCCGAATATGGATACAAAAACTTTAAGGGAACGAATGGAATATTCCAACACAATGAAAAATACTCTTCTTGGTTATAAAGACGAGCTTCTCGGATTAGGGAGAAACCACTTTTTATTACGATGATAAAAAATGAAACGGTTGACTTGGTCACTTTTTACAGAATGCCGCTGCAGCCAAAGACTTCAGTGGCATCTTTTTTATATTGCTGGCTCTACCAGGAGAATGAGGCCTGTCCCCACCCCTTATTTCCACTTCTTCTCCCTTACATACTCAATCACCGGAAAAAGGATCTGCTCCTCTACACTCTCAAAGTTTGGATCCCTTAATAAACGCTCACCGTCAAAATGGAAGACTTCAAGCAAATAGCTGATTCGAGGCTTGCTGTAGGATCGGATCTGGTCCTTCATGTTGTATGAAATCAAAGGAAACAATGGTTGTATTAGAGAGGAGAAAGACAAAGAAAAAACACGACTGTATGACGTGTGAAGTATTTTTGGGATGAAGCCCGCTATTTTTCTCTTCACTTAGCATATTTCCCATCAAATGTGGCCGCAGCTCCGTGCCAATAGGAACAAGCGGCTGATTCTTTTACTTGAATGGGTCGCAATACAAGGTTAAGGAGCAGAATAAAGGGACCGGAATGACTAATCCCGATCCCCTTTTTGTACGTCCCATTGTTTCGATTCAGTTAATACTTTTTCAAGTTGTTCCGATTTTTTTAATCTTTTAAACCTTTTGGAAGCGATCTTAAAGACAAAGTCCCTACTCCTACGTTCAATCGTTAAAATATAAACGACTCTCAATACTTCCACTATTTCATTGGTTACTCGGAATACAATCCTAATTCCAGGCCCTCTCAATTTAATTTCCTTACACCCATGCAGCTTAGTATCTCTTTTATTCCCTAATGTTTTTCCAACTTCATCAGCTCGATATTCAAGCTCATCAATGGCCTTATTGACTATGTCTATAACAGAACCGTCTAGTTTTTGATATTCTTTAAGAGCATCCGGATCTAGACGAACATCGAATCTTGGCGTACTCATTCGGACCGACGAACAGCTCTCCAAGAAACTGCTGCTGAAGGGTTGTCTTCCAGACGTTCAATTCTTTGTTGAAGAACTCGTTCTTCCTCTTTTTCTTCTAATTCTTTTAATCGAGTGTACATTTCTTCATAATATTTATATTCCAATACCACTGTGTCCACTTCTCCATTATCGGTAATGAACTGAGGAAGCACTTTTGCTTTTTTTCTAATTGAACCGAATGTTTTTGCTGCAGTGGAGGCAGATACTAATTGATCCGCATTAAATGTAGGTTTTTCCATAAGTTTAGCACCCACTTTCTTCATCCTCCTTTTATTATATTCATTTCTCAATATTATTATACGTATTATATAACCCATTATAACACGTATAATATTACGTATTAATCATAAAATAAAATTTCTACTAGGGGTAGCGTTAGAAGGAGAAGGGTAAAGAAAAAACACGCCTGTATGACGTGTTAAGTGTGCTGGTGGGGAAGCCCGCTGTTTTTCTCTTTACTTAGCATATTTCCCATCAAATGTTGCCGCAGCTCCGTGCCAAGATGAACAAGCGTATGACTCTTTTACTTGAATCGACTTGCCATTGTTCGTAAACGTCATTCGGCAGTATGGATCATCATAGAGAGAGGAATCGGTATAGGCAGAATAGGTGGCTTTATTGCCTTTGATTTTGGCTGTTCCTTCAATCTCACCAACGTGTCCGTTCATGAAGACAGAAATATAAAAATTGAATTTATCGGCTGTTTCATTACTAATGGAAACTGTGCCAAACTGTATTTTCAATCTCATTCCACTATTAAAAAAATTATATAAAAAGGTATAAACAGCTTGCCGTTAATTTGTATTTTGCAGCTTTCTCTGCTCATCATCCACTATTTCCTGCTCAAACTTTTCTCTTGTTCCTTGAGGATTACCGAAGATACTGCTCCATATAACACCGTCATAAAATGGAATGGTGTTATATCATTTAACTATTTTTTAATTAACATCCACATTGTTCAATAGGTGGATTGGAAGACGTTAAAGGAGTAGTAGGAAAATTCATAGCCTTCCATGTAGCTATACCGCCACACAATTCTTTCACTTTATATCCATTCTCCAAAAGTATAATGGTAGCTTTTGCACCTGTATTGCACCATACATCCCAGCAATATAAAGAGAGTATCATCGTCAGCTGATTTCATGCAAATCAAAAAGAAACCCGTGCTTCCATCCGTTCATTTATGGAGCACTTGGACACTTGCCCGGAGAAAGTTTTCCGGCGGATTGGCTCTTTAGCCATGTCAGAAAATTAAACGGGACTTATATAGTTTAGCGTTTACAAAAGTCTATTTAAATATCATTTATTTTGATAGAATGGAAATATTATCATGATACGAAGGGTAAACAAAAGGAGAGAATGTGATTGCAAAGTCAAACAAAAAAACTAGCATGTGGACACGATGTTCCTAGGGAGTTTGATCCAGAACAAGTCGAAGTAATTGGCAGAGTAATCGATCTAGTTAAACTTGATCCAATAAGCTATGAGGCAGAAATAACAGAATTATACTCTGGCATGGAACTATATTATTATTATGAAGAAAAAACCTTTCAATATATCAGTGATGGTACTCCACCAAAAGCACAATTTAAAAATTTGTGTGAATCTTGTTTAATAGAGTCTTTAAAAAAGGAAGACCCCCATTATGGAGATGGAGTTTATTTTACACAACATAGTTGCTTGTTTGATCAAAACACGCACTCAGAAGTTGTACAAAGTCATGGGATTCCTTATAGGCCGCACCGTGCTACTTATACTTGCATGGATGAAAGTGTGTTTAGAAAAATATATAAAACTGGCGGAGTGATTCGGTCATCTAAACACCGAATCGAAGACATTAATAACACAAAAATGGTGAGTATAGAAGAAGGCGTTGTATTTCCACTTTGCTTAGGTTGGTAAGAAAGAGATGGTGAATATGGATACAAGAGGAAAGAAAATTATTGATTCTTTTTTTGAAGGAAAATACACATTAGAAAATCTTTGCGAACACACTTATACATATTATGGAATCATCCCTTTTGCTAGCTGGTTTTCTAGAGAAAAACGCTCAGAACTTTATCAATCAGCATTGTGGAAGCTTTTCGACTCACAAAACAAAGAATGCATTTCCATCGGTGCATTTTTATTATTGGCGGAAAAAGCAGAAGGACAGCCATCTGTACCAATTGAATTTGCTCAACGTGCGTTAAATGTTTGGTCTGAGAGAAAATTTGAAGATGATAAAGTGTTAGCATATGTTTTTAACCGTTTTCCTAATAATCGTAACGAATGGATAGACATATTAAAACGTCATAATCGGTTTGAGGGAGAGATAGAGTCAAAATGGGGTGTTTCATCTTTGGAAACCATATTACATCTTTGTTCAGTTATGATGGAAGGAGAACGTAGATGTAAGATGGAGCAGATAGATCGCTTTTTGCCGTCTCAGTTAGATCAAAAATTGCATCTATTTACTAAACAGATCATTGGTTTAGTAAATAATAAAGAGGATATCAGCAACCATTTTGTAGATGAGTTGTTAATAGCAGTTTCAAATCATAATTTGAAACTATCTACTCGAATGTTGACTTTTCAACTTTTAACAATGAAGAAGATGATAGAACGGATCGGTGCTTCTCGTATTGCTCAAGCTTTTTTTAAGACTTCTATAAATACACCGTCTCCGTTGGGGACTCTGTTATATAATGTAGCACGGAAGATGGATGGTTCTGAATCAAACAAGATCATGCCTTTAAAGATTGTGGCACGATCTAACCGCTATATGAATGATGATTATAGCCAAATTAAACCGCAAGTATGGCAAGAAATTATTCATGCTTTTCATACTGAGATTAAAAGCACCCATAGTGTAAAAGATCTTCAATATTCAAGGGATTTTACCAATGATAGGATTGTTAAAGATTTATTACATAAAACAAAAATGACACCTCCTCTTGATCTATTTGAAATGTGTAGACGATTAAATATATTGGTGAAACTAGCAGAGTTACCTTCCAATATTGAGGCTTTTATAATTAAAAGTGAACTAGCTGATAAAGGAATGATTGTATTAAATAAGCATTCTAAAAGCATCCGCCGACAAAAATTTACTTTGGCGCACGAGATTGGACATTTCTTAAAGCATTCTTTCCCAGATGGAACCCATGTGTTAGTAGATGAACAGGTGGAATTGTCGGTTCATAAATCAAGTAAAGGAACTCAATATGTTAACCTTGAATGGGAAAAGGAAGCTAACGACTTCGCTCATTGCTTATTATTACCTTCTGGTTCCAGTGAAGAAAAACAATTGAAAGAAATTCAATCTCCTTTTATAGATAAGGTATCTTTATTTTCCGATAAATGGGAAGTTTCGATGAGTGTATTGGCATCAAGAATTGTATCTATTACAGAAATAGAAATAATGCTTATAATATCTGAAAATGGTGAGATTATATTCTCCCAAACTTCACCGTATTGGGAGGAAGGGAAAATAAATTTGTATGGAAACAGTATTCCTGATGATTCGCTTACCTATGAATTTATCCACTATGACAGCTACAGTTATTCAAAAGAACCTAATAAAACCAATTCAAGCATTTGGTATGAACAAGAAAAGGATATCGATCTAACTGAAGAAGTATTTGCCACTGGTTATGGACAAGTATATACCTTTTTATATAAATAAGCGGTACTCACCAGAATTCTTAATTGCTGAGAACAAAAGTTGCCGCTTTAGATTTATTACTATTTTTTGGAGTTGTTCTCCAAAAAGAAGGCATTCTAGAATTGATCAAATTTGAAGTGTTTAAATCAGAACGTTTTTAAACACATTATCTTGTTCGTGGGGAGAGCAACAGTTGCTTTCCCCTGCTATAAGAGCTCTGGAGAAAAGGCTCCTCTTCACTGCTCTTTCAAATACTTCTCCAACGCCTCTTCAATCAAAATATAAATGTTCTTCTCCTGAATCAATGACTGCAATTTCAGTTCTTTGTGCAGATCGGTACGCAAATCGAAGGATACGCGTTTTCTTTCCACTTTAGTTCCTTCCTTTCTTGTTATCTTCTTTTCTTCGTTCGAATCAACGTTGTTTTCTTCGCCTATTGTTTCGGCCAGCGCCTGCGTTGGCGTGATCACTTTTTGCTGGCGTTTCATATTTTTGATGTCATTGACTTTGGACACGCTGGATCAGCTCCTCATAAAAGTTTTTGTATTGATCTAAAGCTTGTTTTAGTTCGGCGTTGTCAGTGAATCCGTAGAGAGCGAGCCTTCCGACAGGCGCTTTTCTCGTAATCACCGTGGCAAATACAAGATCCGGATAGTCTTCTGCAATGATTTCGTTAAACGCTTTGGCATCGCTGCGTCTGACGTCGTTCATCGTGCGAAGAATTCCGATTACTTGTGTATTTCTGTTTCCAAGCTCTTTGGCACCGTTCACCGAATCCATGAAGTTTGGAATCGCAGAATAGCACCAGTTGGAACATTCATACATAACCACAACATAGTCACTGGCCACTAACGCATTCGTCGTTTGTTCGGACAAGCTTGGCGGCGTATCGAGCACGATAAAATCGTATTCTTCGCGGACTTGGTCCAACAGCTTGTCTAAAATCATACTTGGGTTTCCTTTAAACGGAACTGCTTCACCTTGATATGTTTTTCCGGTGTAGATCCATCTCGGCAACGTGGCCAAAAAGTTATTGGCTGGAAGCAAATCTAAGTTTTCCGTGACTGGAACGATGTATTTTTTTGCATCGTTTTCCTGTATGGCCTCCAGAATTGATTTTCCCATGAATTCATTCGATGGCTGTTCACTGAGAAGTTCCGTAAGATTGCCTTGGGAGTCCATATCGATGGCGAGCACGCGGTAGCCATTTTCCTTCAGCAAATAAGCCAAGATGCCGGTCGTCGTAGACTTACCGCAGCCGCCTTTTTGGATGCCCATTGTCATAGTAATTGCCAATCTTCGCACCTTCCTTTCTTCCAACGTTGTTTTCTTCTTTTATTCGTTTTCTATTTTATCATAAAAATCCCTTCTGCTGATAGACCGTTTTTGCTCTTTTAGCTTCTTATCCTAGATTAACAGACACTTTGTACTCATTTTTTGCTTAAAAGATGCCTTTTTAAGCCCTTTGAAATGGAGAAGACTAGTAGATTATTTCCAATAAAAAGGCTATTCTTACTATATAAAATCATTTTTTCAGCTTGAGAAGGCCCTCTGTGAAAGATGAATTTAAAGGAGATGAACTCATGGAATGGAAACATGTAAAGCAATTCATAGCAACCGGACAAGCATTTATCCCAGTGAATACGGAAGGAAGCGGCAGAGATTGTGTACAGCTGTTCTTTAAAGACGGAACAACGGAAATCATTGATATCAGCTGCCATTCTTTCTTAAAAAAGCTCTTGATCTTTTTTGGCACAAGTGTCGCCGCCAATCGCGACCGCTACGGCCCGCTCATTTGCAAAAAGCAGCTTGTGCCGATCGCGCTATCTTACGGTTTTACCTTGATCCCTTACATAGTGAGAGACTCGATCGGCCGTCAGTCGCGGTATGGCTGGGTCATCGCTAAAGAGATCACCAGTCTTCAGACACAATCATCCTGCAAAACAGCTATTGAATTAGCCAATCACGAAATCTCTGTTCATCACTCCCAAAAATTCTGCTTAGATCAAATCAAAAATGCCAAACTGATTGACCTTTACTACAGCGAAATTCATGAACCCCACAGAAAACACTGGCCCGTCAGCGGTATTTTATAAAATTGAGCATTCTCCGCCTGAAGGATCCGGATTTTTCCCTTATATGTTCAAAATAAACACCCAGGACAGCCCATTTGGCTGTCCTTTCCGCTGTAAACCCTTTTGATCGCCTTGCTTTGCCCTTGCTATATTGGAAAAAAAGAAGGGAGGAATCATCATGGCTGTGATCGAAACACCGGAAAGCAAAGCGTTAATTGTTGAAATTTTTGAAGGAATGGACACCAAAGGAAAAGAGATCATCAAGAAGCACACATTCCGCAATGTCGCATTAGGAGCCAGTGCAGACAGTGTGCACAGTGCCGCTGAAGCTTTAACATCTCTATACATGGGTGCCATGAACACGATCAACGTTGTGAATACAAACGAATTAACCAAAAACTAAATGAAGGAGGGGAAAACAGATGAGCAAAGTGCTAGAGCTTTATTTTACTTCTGAAATGGGCAGCACCGAGAAGCTGACGGTCCGAAACCCGAAAGACTCTCTTGATCCGGCAGCCATTAAAGCGGCGATGGAGCAAATTGTGGCAGCGAATATCTTCGCTACAAAAACCGGTGCATTAACCGGCGTGAAAAGCGCCCGCTATGTCGACCGAAGCACGACGGATATTGAGCTGTAAACAAAGGACGGAAGGCGATGAGGAGGCCTTCCGTTTTTCTTAAACGAAAGGGGTGAAACAAATGGATTGGATCAACTTAATCAGTGAAGTCGGATTTCCGATCTTGATTACTTTGTATCTGTTGCATCGGATGGAAGCGAAAATTGATCAGCTTACTCAATCCATTAAGGACCTTGCCGTGTCATTGAAGTAAAAGGACGCTTTCAATGGCGTTCTTTTTTTGGAAGAAAAGGAGGGAGCATCCATGAAAAAAGCGGACCTTTTGGAAAAAGCGAAAAAGAAATTAGCTGGCGTTCATCCTTACGTCGCAGAAAAAGCCTTGAAACTCGTGGAAATGACCTGCAAAGAAAACATCGCGATTATCATTACTCAAGGGCTGCGGACCATCAGCGAGCAGAATTTGCTGTATGAGCAAGGCCGCAGTAAACCCGGAAACATCGTCACGAACGCGCGCGGCGGGCACAGCTATCATAATTTCGGGCTGGCGTTTGATTATTGCGTATGCGATGTCAAAGGAGGCAAGCTGATTCCAAACTGGACTGTGGACAAGCGATGGAAGCGTGTCGGTGCGTTAGGGCAGGAGCTCGGGCTTGAATGGGGAGGAAACTGGCGCGACTTTGTCGATTATCCGCATTTTCAGTACACATTCGGGCTGAGTTTAGCTCAATTGCGAAGCGGCAAGAAGCCTCCCGCTCATGTAAAAAAGAATTCGAAAAAGTACCGGGTGCTGACGGGGACGTTTAAAGATCCCAAGGAACAACAAGCAGCGGCAGAAAGACTGCGGAAAGCGACAGGCTGGGTTGTTTATGCGATAGAGAAGAAGGGGCTCCGTCTGATGACAGGAACATTCAGCCGCAGAGAAGAAGCTGAAAATGCCGCTGAAAGGGTCAGAACTGAATTCAAGTGGACAGCCGGCGTCCAGGAAGAAGGGTAATCTCCGCCGTTTAAGGCGGCTTTTTTTGCATCTGAAAAAATCTGACACAACCAAGTTATGTAAGATTTTTAGATTTGGAAAAAGCATTGATACATAAGGAATGGAGCGGTGTTTTCTGTAAGGCTGATTTCGGACGAAAATGTGCTTTATTAAAGGAGGGCGGATGATGAACACCGTACAGCCGATACGCGATAAGGAGAAGATCGAGGCGATGAAACGGATATTGCGCGCGTCGTCCATTCGGGATGAGCTTCTATTTACAATGGGAATTAATACGGGATTACGGATCAGCGACCTCTTATCTCTAAAGGTAGGGGATGTGTGTAAACAAAAGAACACCGTTTCCCGGCTGGAGGTGCGCGAACAAAAAACCGGAAAAGTCCGGCTGATTGTATTAAGTGCGAAAACATGCCGGTTGATTCAGCGCTATATCCATCGGGAAAGACCGAATGCCAGCATCGATGAGCCTCTTTTTTTGAGTCAAAAAGGGGGAGCCATCACCCGCCAGCACGCCTATTACGTATTAAACTGCGCCGCTCGCTACGCCGGCATCACGGAGCGGATCGGCACGCACTCTCTGCGGAAAACTTTTGGTTATTTCGCCTATAAAAAAGGAGTCGACCTGGCCATGATCCAGAAACTTCTGAATCACTCCAGCCAGGCCGAAACCCTTAGATATATTGGGATTACTCAAGAACAGATGGATCAGGTAATGATGAAGTTGGATTTATAACACATGAGGATGCAGGCGTTTTATTTATCCTTCTGTTTTTCCTTTTCCAACTGCCCCTGCAGCTTCTAAATCTTTTCTTCATATTCTTACCTCACACCAGATATCTCAGCATAAAGCTCTTGAAGCTTCTCATTATGTGCTTCATTAACCTGTATCAGTTTGCTTTGATACTCTTTTTCCACCTCTAACAAAGCCCGCTCTTTCTCAAACTCTTTCTTCTCGCCTAACCGCTCGACTTCGACTTTATGATCTCGTATCATGACGTCTATTCGCTGAGTTAACTATTGTTGCAAAAAAGAAGAAAACAATCTTCAAAGAAACGTTGTTTTCTTCTTTTTTGTTATTCTAAGGTCGATTCAAGGAAACCACATACAAATGCCGTTTCCGTCTTCTGATTTTCAGGAAGCAGTGTGGAACCAGGATTATTCTTACTAAATTCTTAATGAACTCACACAAAAAACAGACTAAGAGAGGTAGCGTCAGGAAAATGTAGATTTACAACGTTAAGCCTATTTTCAAGATAACTCCCCCGACGACAATAACACGCCCTAAACCAAAGAATAGGATGAGGGCGTGTTTTGTGTTTTATTTATCTAAATTCTTAATAGCGTAATCGGCTTCTTCCTGTGTGAATTTCTCACCGTATTCAGAAGTCAGTTGGTCTCTTATCGCTTCTGGTGACATACTCATTGATTCCTGATAACTTTTTGCTTTTGCTAATGCATTTTCATTAAAATCGGCTTCCAGATTGTCAATTGCGTACTGTGCTTCATCATCAGTAAATTTTTCACCATGTTCGGAGGTTAATTGTTCATAGATTCCTTGTTTTGACATGTACATAGTTTCTGAATAAGATTCAGCTTTTTTCAAAGCGTTTTCTTTCCAGTCAAATTCAAGATTATTCATTGCATACTCGGCAGATTCCACAGAAAA